>JBIOVC010000288.1:0-6782 GCA_044867545.1 Hyphomicrobiaceae bacterium
ACTTCTCGCAAGTCGCGCCGCAGATGATCCAGGTGCCGAGCACGTCGTGCTTGGACATGATCTCGAGCAGGCGCCAGGCGCCGCGCCGGCCGCCGTACTGGCGCTCGTAGTAGTCGCGCGGGTCGACCTGGCCGTCGGGCAGCATCACGCAGGCTTCCTCGGACTGGTGATGCACGCTGATGATGATCGGCAGCCTAACACCGGCCGGCCACTTGCCGGGCTTCTTCAGTGCTACTTCCTTCCACATGACGTCCCTCTTTCAGTTGCTCTTCCCGGCCGGACCGTTGCACCACCCGGCGAGGTCGCTGTGGCGGGCAAAGCCGATGTCGTTATGGGCGGTGATGCGCTCGAGGAACTTCCTCAGCATGCGCAGCGGCGTCGGCCGTCCGGCGGCCCAGGTCGTCAGGCTCAGGTTCAGGAACCGGGGCTCGGCGTCGCTCTCCTGGTAGAGCACGTCGAACTCGTTGTGCCAGGCGCTCGCCATTCCGCTCGGGCCGCCACGCATCGGGTAGGGGAACGCCACATAGGACTTGTCGGTGGTGCTGGTCGTGAACGGAATCTCGATCAGCGTCCCGCTCTTGCAGTCGAGCCGATAGGGAAGGTCGTCGTTCAACATCGTGCTGTCCCAACGGAAGCCTTCCCCGACGAGCACATCGAAGGTGTGGGGACTGATGCGGTAGTCCGGAACGCGCCAGCCCTTGATCTCGACCCCGCAGGTATCGGCCAACACCTTCTTGGTGCGGCGGACGACAGCCTGCTCGCGCTCCGGGCTCGCCGTGCGGATCTTCTCGAAGCTGTAGCCCATGCCGGCGAGCTCATGGCCGGCGGCATGCGCGGCGCGCACCGTGTCGGGGAATTTCTCCGCTGTCTGGCCGCTGACGAAGAACGTCGCCTTGATGCCGAAGCGGTCGAGCAGCTCCAGCACATGGTAGATGCCGCGCCGCGCGCCGTACTCCATCTGTCCGTAATAGTTGGCGTTTGGCCTGTCGCCGGGGCGCGACGGTGCCCCCTCGCCGGATTGATGCTCAAAAGAGAGCATGACGGGGAGCCTAACCCCCTGCGGCCATCGTCCCTTCAACTCCAATCTGACTTCCGTCGCCATCTCGATTTCCCGTCGTTGCTACCAACCCGCTCGCTCAGGTCACGCTTCCTGCCCGAACAATCGGGCATCGACAACGTCATGTATTTTCGATAAACCTACCATCTCATCGAAAAAACAAAAAGCCGGAAGTTGGCGGCAAGGTGACGCCGCAAGACAATGAGGGGACGCCAGATGCAGACTCGTATCGCCGATATCAAAATCGTTTCGTGGTTTGCCGCGTGCATGGCGGCGATCACTTTGGCCCTGGCCGTGCCGGCGGCCGGGCAACCAGTCGACCAGTTCTACAAGGGCAAGACGATCCGGATCATCGTCGCGCTCGGGGCCGGCGGAGACTACGACCGCTATGCGCGGCTCGCCGGGCGCTGGCTCGGCAAGTACATCCCCGGATCTCCGAACGTCGTGGTGGAGAACATGCCGGGCGCCGGCGGCATCATTGCTGCCAACCACATCTACAATGTTGCGCCCAAGGACGGCACGGTGATCGGCGCTCTGCACCAGAACACCGCCCTTGCGCAAGTGACCGGCACGCCGAATGTCGAGTACGACGCGAAAAAGCTGATTTGGGTCGGCCGCATGTCGTCGAGCGGTCTCGACGTGCACCACACCTGGCACACGACCGGCGTCAAGTCCTTCGACGATCTCATGAAGCGCGAGGTCGTGGTCGGCGGCGGCGGGCCGACATCCGGCTCCATAATCCTGCCGACCGCGCTCAACAATATGATGGGTACCAAGCTCAAGATTCTCGGCGGCTACAAGGGCACGGCGGAGACCGAGCTGGCGCTGGAGCGTGGCGAGATCGATCTGGCGCTGCACAACTGGGAGGCGCTTCGCGCCAATGACGACTGGATAAAGAACAAGAAGATAAACCTCATCATCCAGTATGGATTCGAGCGCCATCCAGAGGTGCCCAACGTGCCCACCATCATGGAGCTGTCCAAGACCGACGAGCAGCGCCAGGTCTGGTCACTTCTCCTGCGCCCCGGCTCGATCGGCTATGCGCTGGCGATGGCGCCGGACGTTCCGGCTGATCGCGTTGCGGTCCTGCGCAAGGCGTTCGACCAGATGGTGAAGGACGCCGGGCTCATCGAGGAGGTGGCAAAAGCCAAGCTGGTCCTCGAGCCGTTGCCCGGCGACAAGGTCGAGCAGGCCGCGCAAGGCATGTTCAAGATCGATGCCGCGGCAATCGACAAGGTCAAAGCGCTGCTCAAGCGCTGAGCCAAAGCGAGCCAGCTCAAGCCGAGCCAGGGCGGGCCGCTCCCGCCCGGCTCCATCATGCTCGAGCGGGGGCGGGGCCCGCCGCTCGCCGTCGCCTACCGTTCGCGGTCGCGCTGCCAGTAGACGAGCATGACCGTCACGAACGCCGTGATCGTCATGGTCGACAGGATGTCGGGTCGCCTGACGAAAGCCAGCCAGGCTGTAAACCCGCCCTGAAACGTGCCGCCGCGAACCAGCATGCCGCTACCGGCGATCACCACCAGCAGGACCGCCGCCGTAAGCGCGACCGCCAGGACGATCTGGAGCGTTCTCTTGAACAGTCGCGGAACCGGCACCTTCTGGCCGGTCGGCAGAGCCAAAATGGTTCGTTCAACCATGGTTCTCTCTCCCCTGGACTGACCGGAACATGATGCACGAATCGTCAGCGTGACGTCAGGCAGACCTGGAAATGGGGCCAATTCGTGGTCTTGAGGCGGGAGTGCAGGCGGGCGCGGCTCGTGCTGCGGACGAAGCGGGCATCGAGAGGCCGGCAACAGGGGAACGCGTCGAACATGACGATTGCAGGCAAGAATGGCCCAAGGTAGGACTAGGCGGCCTGTCCGACTGCGGAATAGGCAGAATAGTCGGCGCCGCACCGCCCAATAGAAAGTCGGGAAGCAGACATGCGACTGACCAAGACGACGAGCCACGCAATCCGCATTCTCATCGATTGCGCGGAAACCTCCGGTGGGCTCGTCAAGGCGGCCGAAATCGCCAAGCGGCTCGACATCACGCCGCTCAACGTCTTCAAGGTCGTGCATCTGCTTTCACGTGCCGGGTTCGTTGAAGCCGTACGCGGCCGCAACGGCGGCGTGAGACTCGCGCGCCCAGCGCAGTCGATCCGGATCGGCGAGATCGTGCGCGCGATCGAGGCCACCCAGGTCGAGGTCGCCAATGCCGATGCCGCGAAGCCGCGGATCAACGCCATCTTCGACAATGCACTCGACGCGTTCATCGGCGTGCTCGATCAGCACACGCTCGCCGACATGGTGAAGGGCCGCGGCAAGGCGATGCATGGATCGCCGCGCGGGCGCAGGGCGGGCAAGCGCGCGACCGTCGCCGGGACCAGGGCGTCGGCTGTCCTGCGCGGCTAAGGCAGCGGCTCGCCGCACCGGGCCTCGATCGCAAGATCAGCATACGAATTAAGCTCGCCCCGCGGCGCAATTGCTGCCGCCGCCACGGCGTGATCGCGCCCTCCCGTCAGGCTGGAACGATTCAAAAAGATATAACTTGACGCGCATATTCCAGTATGGATGTTTGCCGCGAAAGAGCGGGAAGCATCTTAGAATCATTCTCAACAACGACAGTCGTCTTTCGGTCAACAATTGGAGAGCCAGAATGGAGCATAGAGAGACGTGCCGATCCGCCCGCCGTGGCCGGCTGGGTGCAGCGATGGTGGGCGCGCTCACCGCAGGCTTTGCGACGCTGGCGGCACTTTCGATGGCCAAGGCGCAAACCGCGCAAGTCAACATCTACTCGTACCGGGAGCCGGGGCTCATCAACCCGTTGCTCGAGGCGTTCACGAAGAAGACAGGGATCAAGACCAACGTCGTCTATGCGGCCGCCGGCCTCAACGAGCGGATGGCCGCCGAAGGAAAGAACAGCCCGGCCGACCTGCTGTTCACCGTCGATGCCGGCCGCCTGTCGGAGGCCAAGGACGCGGGCCTGACCCAGCCCGTCACGCTTCCAGCCATGACCAAGAATATCCCCGCCAACCTGCGCGACCCGGACAATCACTGGTTCGGGCTCACCATGCGGGGACGCGTCGTCTATGCACACAAGGACCGGGTGAAGCAGACCGCGATCACCTACGAGGAGCTCGCCGACCCGAAGTGGAAGGGCAAGGTCTGCACGCGCTCGGGCCAGCACGTCTACAACACCTCGCTGCTGGCGACGATCATTGCGCACAAGGGCGAGGCGGCGGCCGAGGCCTGGCTCAAGGGCCTCAAGGCGAACCTCGCCCGCAAGCCGACCGGCGGCGACCGTGAGCAGGTTCGCGACGTCCAGGCTGGGCAGTGCGATCTGGCGCTCGGCAATACCTACTACATGGCGCTGATGCTTGCGAACCCGGAGCAGAAGGCGTGGGCCGAGAGCGTGCGAATCATCTTCCCGAACGCGAATGACCGGGGCACGCACGTCAACATCTCAGGCATGGCGCTCTCCAAGTACGCCCCGAACAAGGACAGTGCTCTCAAGCTGATGGAGTTCCTGGCGTCGAACGAGGCCCAGCACATCTACGCCCAGGTCAATTACGAATACCCGGTGAACCTGGCGATCGAGCCGGCGGCGGTAGTTAAGAGCTGGGGCCCCATCAAGCCCGACTCGCTACCGCTCGAGAACATCGCCAAATATCGCAAGAAGGCATCCGAGCTGATGGACAAGGTCGGCTACGACGCCGGGCCCGGAGCCTGACGACACCGATGCGGGAAGCCGTCGACCGCCGGCTTCCCGCAAATGCCCGAAAGGCGCAAGCTTGAGGGAGAAGGCGAAGCACAGATGCCGATGAAGAAGTACCGGACGGCCAGTGAGCAGGACATCTCTTCGCACGGGCAGCTTCAGCTGCAACCCTCGTTGCGCGAGCCGGAAAGGATCGTCGGACTGGGCTTCCGCTACTGGATGCTCGGTCTCAACAGCGGTGACATCGGCTGCTGGGAGAAGGCGTGGTGCCTCTATTCGGGCCTGTTCGGGGCGGCGAGCGCAAAGGTCGCAGTGACGGGGCTTGCTTCCTGGGTAGGTGCGCTGCACACAGCGTCGTGTCGGCCGATAACGGTGCTGCCTGAGCGGTGCCCCAGATTCTGCCGGGACGAATGTATCGCTGTCTCCATGATCGCAGCGTGCCAACACAATACCTGCCCGGCCATGAGAGCGTGCGCGTTTGCGCTGATCGAAAGCTCGATGATCGACGGCATCGTCGGTAAGGCGCAGACGTTCGCCGACACTCTGGTCTCCCTCGAGCACCGGCTGTCATCGGACTCGATCGTTGTTGCGCCATTCCCCGCCGCGCGGGGCAGCGAGCAGACGCTGCAATAGGAGCCGGACGGGGCTGGGGGGTGAAAATTCGCGCATGATCGTGTGCCACTGCAATCGCATCGCGTCGGAAGCGATCGAACGCGCAACCTCGGCCCTGTCGGAGACCGACCCCTGGCGCATGCTGACGCCGGTGCTGGTCTACCGGACCCTCGGCATACGGCCCCGCTGCGGCGGCTGTCTGCCGCAAGCGGCCCAAATCATCCACTGCTGCCTGGCAGAGCGGCGCGCGTGCGGAGCACGCTGCCCCTTCGAGCGGGTCGAGGAGGCCGAGCCCGAAGTGCGCGAGCGCGTGGAGGTGGTGGAGACGCTATGCATGGTCGCGGTGGACCCTGCGCCATGACGTTCCGCTAGTGTGATGATCGAGAAATTCGCTGGTGCTCGCGGCTTCCCTCCGAGCGAATTTCTCGATCTCGATCACACTAGCAACTCTTTGACTCTAGTGTCCCTTATGATTCCGAAGTTCGCTCGGGAACCTAGCCTCAAGCGCAGGCGAACTTCGGAATCGGGACACTAAGGCTGCGGCCACGGGAGGAGCCGGTGTCAGCCGCAGAATGGATGCCGCGCCGCCGCAAGATCTGGCAGATCGAGGGCGGCCTCCAATGCTCGATCATCGGCACCTGCCTCGGACACGAAGACCTCACCCGGATCGCCCGCAAGTGCGGCGCGAAGATCCAGGACTGGGCGTCCTCCTATGACGTGCATGGCTTCGTCGTACAGGAGGCCTGCAAGCCCGGCCAGATGGCGCGCGCCATCCAAAAGCTGCTCGACAAGCGCTACGCCGGCATCATCCAAAGGCTCGACGGTTGTCGTGCGGACGAGGAGCGGACCGCACTGTGGCAGGCCGAATACGAGGCCGGCCGCATCCCTGGAGCCTATTGGGCGTTCCTGTCGAGCAACCAGGTGAGCGGCTCGCTGCTCAAGCGGATCTTCGGCGAGGTCCACATGCTGAGCCACGTGCTCGGCCGGGTGGCGCATAAGAACGCCACCCAGGTGAGCGACCTGCAGGCACGGCTCGATCACGTCGAGGCCAAGCTGCTGCGGCTCTCCAGGAAGAATCAGGTGCTCGCCATGCAGCGGGACAAGGCACTCGCCGACCTCGAGCGTGCCGTGCGCGACGAGGTGCAGGGCGAGACCGCGCCGGCGGCGGTCCCATCGCCCGCACGGCGTCTCCGCGGGGAGACCGACCATCGCCTCGAGCGCAAGGAGCGCGCGCTGATTGCCGCCCGTGAGCGAGCACGCGGTGCGGAGCAGGAGGTGCGGCGGCTCAGCGACCAGGTGGCGCGGCTCTCGGTCCTGTCGGAGCGCCGCGAGCGAGGCGCAGAGCCACCATGCCCGGGTGCAGACGCCTGCGCACAGGCCGTGCGGAGCGACATCTCTCGACGTGTACTGTATGTCG
>JBIOVC010000289.1:0-2100 GCA_044867545.1 Hyphomicrobiaceae bacterium
GGACGCCGGCAAGACCACGCCTCGCATCCATCTGGCCTTTTCCGCCGCGAACCGGGGCGAGGTCGACGCCTTCTATGCGGCCGCGATCGCAGCCGGGGCTAAGGACAACGGCCCGCCCGGCATCCGCGCCCACTACCATCCGAGCTACTACGGCGCGTTCGTGCTCGATGCGGACGGCCACAACATCGAGGCGGTCTGCCACGAGGCCGAATAGAGGCAACGCGAGGAGATGCCCGATGACCGATCATCCCGAGCGGCCGCCGTTCGAGCGACACCGCACCTACTACATCATCCTGAAGTACGCCGTGCTGATCGCGGCGGTGCTGCTGGCGCTGCGCTACTTCGTGCCGTGGGTTGCGAGCTAGTGTGATGATCGAGAAATTCGCCAGTGGTTGCGGCTTCCCTCTGAGCGAATTTCTCGATCTGAATCACACTAGCAACTCTATGATTCTAGTGTCCCTTGTGATTCCGAAGTTCGCTCGGGAACCCAGCATCCACCACAGGCGAACTTCGGAATCGGGACACTAGCGCCATGGCTGAGGACAAGGACAAGCCGCCGATCGACTGGCTCGGACAACTCAAATACTTCGCGCTGATCCTAATCGGCACCGTCGCGGTGCTGCTCTTGCTGCGCTACCTGGGACTGAGGGGGTGAGGACCATGCAATCGGGGCAACGAACCGCCAAACGCACAAAGGCGTGCCATGGGTAAGGAACGGCTCTACCTGTTCGATACAACGCTGCGCGACGGGGCGCAGACGACCGGCGTCGACTTCTCAGTCGAGGACAAGCGCCGGATCGCCGAGGTGCTCGACGCGCTCGGGATCGACTACATCGAGGGCGGCTATCCGGGCGCCAACCCTACGGATACGGAGCTCTTCGCCGCCAGGCTGCCGCTCAAGAACGCGCGGTTCACGGCGTTCGGCATGACCAAGCGGGCGGGCCGCTCGGTCGCCAACGATCCGGGCTTCCAGGCGCTCCTGCAGTCCAAGGCCGATGCCGTCTGCCTCGTCGCCAAGGCGTGGGACTACCATGTTCGCGTCGCGCTCGAGATCACGAACGAGGAGAACATCCAATCGCTGGCGCAGTCGGTGGAAGCGGTGCGCGCTGCCGGCCGCGAGGCGATGATCGACTGCGAGCACTTCTTCGACGGCTGGAAGGGCAACCGCGACTACGCGCTCAAAGTCGCACGCACGGCCTATGAGGCCGGCGCGCGGTGGGTGGTGCTGTGCGATACCAATGGCGGCACGCTGCCGGCCGAGGTCGAGGCGATCGTCGCGGACGTCGCGAAGGTCGTGCCGGGCGACCGGCTTGGCATCCACGCCCACAACGATACCGAGCACGGCGTCGCCAACACGTTCGCGGCGGTGCGGGCGGGCTGCCGGCAGATCCAGGGCGCGCTCAACGGTCTTGGCGAGCGCTGCGGCAACGCCAACCTCACCTCGATCATCCCGACGCTACTGTTGAAACCGGCGCTCGCCGACCGCTTCGAGATCAGCGTCACGCCGGAGCGGCTGACGCGGCTCACGCATGCGAGCCGGCTGCTCGACGAGATCCTCAACCGCTCGCCGAACCGGCAGGCGCCCTACGTCGGCGAGGCGGCGTTCGCCACCAAGGCCGGCATCCATGCCTCGGCGATCCTGAAGGAGCCGGCGACCTATGAGCACGTCGTGCCGGGGTCGGTCGGCAACCGCCGCCGCATCCTGATCTCCGATCAGTCCGGCAAGTCGAACATCGTCTACGAGCTCGAGCGGCTCGGCATCACCGTCGGCAAGGACGATCCGCGGGTCGGCGAGCTGCTCGACGAGGTCAAGGCGCGCGAGGCGGTCGGCTATGCCTACGAGGGGGCGGACGCGTCCTTCGAGCTACTGGCGCGGCGGCTGCTCGGGCAGGTGCCGAAGTACTTCCGCGTGAAGAGCTACGGCGTCGAGGTGGAGCGCCGCTACAACGCGAAGGGCGAGCTGATCACGGTCTCGAATGCCGACGTCAAGGTGCTGATCAACGGCGACACCGAGCCGCTGTGGTCGATCGCGGACGGCACCGGCCCGGTGCACGCACTCGACCGTGCGCTCAGGAAGGACCTCGGCCGCTACCAGAAGCA
>JBIOVC010000290.1:0-5143 GCA_044867545.1 Hyphomicrobiaceae bacterium
AGCACCGCATACTGCTGGCTCTTGTGGAAGTGGTAGGCGGCGAAGGGCGCCACCGCGGCGCTCGCGACGAGCGTCGCCAGAACGATGCCGCCGAAGAACAGCACGGTGCCGCGCAAGCCCCAGCTCGCTCCCGTTCCCCGCTGCTGATCATCGGGGGCCCGGATGGCCTCGTAGGCCGCGACCAGTGCGAGCACCGCGGCGAACGACATCTGGAAGCCGACCTCGAGCACGCTCTCCGGCGCGAGCGCCGTGATCGCGAGCGCGCCGAGCGCTACATTGCGCACCGAGAGCGCCGGTCGGTCGAGCAGCACGGCGAGGAACATGATCGAGATCATGATCCACGCGCGAACGGTGGGAAACGAGCCGCCCGAGATCAGCAGGTAGGCGAGGGCGGCCACCGCGGCTGCGATCGCTGCCAGCTTCTTGACCGGCATGCGCAGCGCGATCTCAGGCACCGCCGCCAGAAGCACGCGTATGGCAAGGAACACGGTGCCCGCCATGATTGTCATGTGCAAGCCGGAGATCGAGAGGATGTGGACCAGGCCCGAATCGCGAAAGGCGTCGTTGGTCGCCTCGCTGATGCCGCCGCGCTCGCCGGTGATCAGCGCGTCTGCGATCGCGCCGCGCTCGCCGGGCGGCGCAGCAGTGATCCGTCGGCTGATGATCTGGCGGAGGCTGGCAATGGCGGCCTCGACCTGGAGGCCGAGCGGCGGCTCACCCGCCGCAGGGTCGGGCCGGGGCGCACTCAGCGCGTAGCCGACACCGCCGAAGCCGTCGAAATAAGCCGCACGCGCGAAATCGTGCCCGCCAGGCAGGGCCGGCGCCGGGTGGGGCGTCAGGATGGCGGTGAGACGGACGGCATCACCGGGTTTGAGGGCCTCGGCGGCGCGCGTGAGGCGGACGCGCACGCGCCAGGGCGTTGCTTCCGGGTCGAGGCCCTCAATTGCTGCTACCCTGAGCGTCACGCGGCCGCCGTGCTTCGGACGCGGCTCGACGAGCTCTACGAAGCCGCGGACCTCGACTGGCCCGATCCGCCGCTCCAGCATCGGTGAGTCGACCCAGACGGTCCTCAACTTTGCGGCGGCGAAGCCGAGTGTCGCCGCGACCGTCGCGCCAGTCAGCAGGCCCGCGACCATGCCGCCGCGCCAGCCGAGCCTGATTGCGAGCGCGGCCGCCAAGGGGGCGAGCGCGACCCACATGTGCGGCTCGACGGCCAGACTGAAGTAGGCGGCGATGCCGAGCCCGTAGAGAACGGGGAGCCAAAGGAACCAACGGTCCTGCTCGGCCTCGATCCGTGCCGACAATACGGCCAGCGGCCGACGCCAACCGCGGGGGCGCGCGGGTTCCGTCCAGCCAGACCCCGCCGTCTCCGGCGTTGTACCGCTCGCGGTCCAGTCAGCCACGACCGGTACGCCTCCCCGCACGCAACTTTCGCCTGACCGAACCTCAGCGAGCGACGGCGCCGCTCACCTTCGCCCAGGTATCACGCAGCCCGATTGTCCGGTTGAACACCAGATGGCCGGGCTTCGAATCCGGGTCCCGACAGAAGTATCCCTGCCGCTCGAACTGAACGGCATCCGACGTATTGCCGCCGGCGAGCGAAGACTCCAGCCGGCATCCGCTCAGCACCTCGAGCGAGCTCGGATTGAGGTCCGCTGCGAACTCGGCGACGTTCGGGTCGGCGCTCTTGAACAACGGGTTGTAGAGCCGTACGTTGGCCGAGACGGCATCGGCCGCCGATACCCAATGCAATGTCGCCTGGACCTTACGCCCGTCGGGCGCGTTCCCGCCCCGCGTCGCCGGATCGTAGGTGCAGCGCAACTCGACGACCTCGCCGGCGGCGTTCTTCACCACCTCCTTGCAGGTGATGAAGTAGGCGTAGCGCAGCCGCACCTCCTTGCCGGGCGACAGCCGGTAGAACTTCTTCGGCGGGTTCTCCATGAAATCGTCGCGCTCGACAAGGATCTCGCGGCTAAAGCGGACGCGGCGCGTTCCGGCGGCCGGATCCTCGGGATTGTTGACGGCGTCCAGCTCCTCGCTCTTTCCCTCCGGATAGTTCTCGATCACCACCTTCAGCGGCCGCAGCACCGCCATGCGCCGTGCAGCCGTCCGGTTCAGTGCCTCCCGGATGGAAAAATCGAGCATTTGGGTGTCGACCACGCTGTTCGCCTTGGCGACGCCGATCCGACCGACGAAGTCGCGGATCGCCTCCGGCGGCACGCCGCGCCGGCGCAGGCCGGCGATCGTCGGCATGCGCGGGTCGTCCCAGCCCGACACGTGGCCACCGCGAACGAGCTCGGTCAGCACGCGCTTCGACAGCACCGTGTAGGTCATGTTGAGGCGCGCGAATTCGTACTGGCGCGGGCGCGAGGGCACGGGCAGGTTCTCCATGAACCAGTCGTAGAGCGGCCGGTGGTCCTCGAACTCGAGCGTGCAGATCGAGTGCGTGACGTGCTCGATCGCGTCCGACTGCCCGTGCGCGAAGTCATAGCTCGGGTAGATGCACCAGGCGTCGCCGGTGCGCGGATGGCGCGCGTGCAATATGCGGTAGAGGACAGGGTCGCGAAGATTGATGTTGCCGCTCGCCATATCGATCTTGGCCCGCAGCACGCGAGCGCCATTCGGGAACTCGCCCGCGCGCATGCGGCGGAAGAGGTCGAGGTTCTCCTCGACGGGGCGGTCGCGATAGGGGCTGTTCCTGCCGGGCTCGGTCAGGGTGCCGCGGGCGGCGCGCATCTCCTCCTGGCTCTGGTCGTCGACATAGGCCTTGTCGGCCTTGATCAGATGCTCGGCCCACTCATAGAGCTGCTCGAAATAGTCGGAGGCGTGATAGAGGTGCTTGCCCCAATCGAAGCCCAGCCAATTCACGTCGCGCTTGATGGCGTCGATGTACTCCTGCTCCTCCTTGGTCGGGTTGGTGTCGTCGAAGCGCAGGTTGCATCGACCGCCAAACTCCTGGGCAACGCCGAAGTTGAGGCAGATCGACTTGGCATGGCCGATGTGCAGGTAGCCGTTGGGCTCGGGGGGAAAGCGCGTCACAACGCTCTTGTGCCGCCCTGCCTCCAGATCGGCGCGAATGATGTCGCGGATGAAGTCCTGGCCCGGCTCGCGCGCTGCTTTTTCTTCTGCCGCCATATCGCTGCTCTCGCCGCCGTCACTGCGGCGCCCTTGAAGTGCCTCGAGGCGCCCTAGCAAATCCGCGACCGCCCGCCAAGGTGTCGGACCCTTTCGGGCCTCGAACCGGCTATGTCCCCGCCCATCGCATCACGCGCCCGTAAGCGGCAGCTCTAGCTCGATGCGGTTGTGCGCAACCTTTGGAGCGATCCTGCCGCGCTGGCCCCGTTCGAGGCGGACCAAGCCATATCCTTCCATGGTCTTCAGTGTGCGCGACAGATTCGACTTGGCTCGGCCAGTCAGTGCCGCCAGTTCGTCGAGTGACTCCGGGGCCTTCTCGGCGATGATTCGCAACAGCTCGCGGTTGCCGGCTGACAACACTTTGGCAAACGACTCGGTGGAGGTGAACCAGACCTTGGGTTCCCCCGACGCGACGCGACGCTGGCCGCGAGCGATCGCCATGGTGCGAGCCTTCATTTCCTCATAGCTGGCGATACCGACCTTCAACGTCTTCATCGGATCACTCCTCTCTCGCGGAGCATCACATCCACAGTCGCCCAGAAATCGGCAAGCAGGGTTGCGGCATCCTGGTATTCGTAAGGCCTAACCACGCGCAGCCGATGCCGGTGGTCATGCGGTGCCCTGCGCTTGCGTCTGCCGACCGCATGAGCATTGTCGAAACCTACCAGGCGTTCGCCGTTCGAATAGTCGAGTCCGTGCGGCTTCTCTCTTGTTACAGGCACGCGCGTGACCCTGAACCTGACCCAATGGTCGCCCTCCGGATCCACGACGAGCACCTGTCCGTCGAGGTCGAGCAACACATCGAGCGTCGGGTCACGCGCCACGCCATATGGTTATCACATTAAGATAACACAAGCAACTTGATGGATCGGCCTGTCTGCGCCCCTGGTAGGTATGCTACAGGGGCGCGTAGCTGCACAGTTGGAACCCGAATACCCGCATGACCCAGCCCGTCGTCACACGCTTTGCGCCCTCACCTACCGGGTTCCTGCATATCGGGGGCGCGCGCACGGCCCTCTTCAACTGGCTCTATGCGCGCGGGCGCGGCGGGCGGTTGTTGCTCAGGATCGAGGACACCGACCGCGAGCGCTCCACGCAGGCGGCGATCGACGCGATCCTCAGCGGCCTCACCTGGCTCGGCATCGAGTGGGACGGCGAGCCGATCTCCCAGTTCGCCCGCGCGGAGCGGCATCGTCAGGTAGCCCAGGAGCTGTTGGCCGCAGGCCGTGCTTATCGTTGCTACGCGAGCCCGGAGGAGCTGGCCCTGATGCGCGAGGCGGCCCGGCAAGCCGGTACCTCGAAGCTCTACGATGGGCGCTGGCGCGACCGGGACCCGGCAGAAGCGCCGCTCGGGGTCAAGCCGGTTGTCCGCATCAAGGCCCCGCTCACCGGCGAGACCGTGGTCGAGGACCGGGTGCAGGGTCGGGTCGCGTGGCAGAACGAGAACCTCGACGACTTCATCATCCTGCGCTCGGACGGTGCACCGACCTACAACTTCGCGGTTGTGGTCGACGATCACGACATGGGCATCACGCACGTGATCCGCGGCGTCGATCACCTCACCAACGCGGCGCGCCAGGCGCAGGTCTACCAGGCGATGGACTGGCAATTGCCGGTGTTCGCACACGTGCCGCTGATTCACGGGGCGGACGGGGCGAAGCTCTCCAAGCGGCACGGGTCGCTCGGCGTCGAGGCCTACCGCGACATGGGTTATCTGCCGGTGGCGCTCCGCAGCTACCTCGCCCGGCTCGGCTGGAGCCACGGCGACCAAGAGGTGTTCTCGACGGAGGAACTCGTCCGGTACTTCGACCTCGACGGCATCGGCCGATCGGCCGCGCGGTTCGATCTCGCCAAGCTCGCCGACCTCAACGGCCGCTACATCCGGCAAACGAGTGACGAGGAGTTGCTCCGGCGGATCGAGGAGTTGCTACCACATGTCGACCAGCACGCTGCGGTTGCGACCAAGCTCGTGCAAGGCGGGCGTGACCGGCTCGAGGCGGCCCTGCCG
>JBIOVC010000291.1:0-3433 GCA_044867545.1 Hyphomicrobiaceae bacterium
GCGGCCGGGCCCACGAGCCAGCCGGTGCACGACGCGTCACGTCCACCCGGTCGGCCGTCGAGGCGAAGGCCAGGAACCCTAGATGAAGCACTTCCTGCTGCGCGCCGGAGCAACGGCCCCCAGTGCAAGCGTCGAGAGCATTGCCAGCGCGCTCGTCATCGCGGTGATCGTCATCGCCTTTCTATATGTCGGGCGGCCGATCCTGGAGCCGCTCGTCATCGCCACCCTGCTCGCGTTCATCCTCTCCCCGGTTATCCGCTGGTTGCGAGCGTGGGGCCTCTGGCGGACGCCGGCTGTCGTGCTCAGTGTCGTGGGCGCCTTGGGGATGATCGGCTTACTCAGTGCGACGATCGTCGTGCAGATCGCTCAGCTGGCCGAGGACCTGCCCAAGTACGAGACGACGCTCCGCGAGAAGGTCCGGGCATTGGGCGCCGCGCCATTGACGTCGAGCGTCCTCGACAGGGCTTCCGGAACGCTGCGCGACCTCCAGGAGGAGATCACCAGGGATCCCGCTCCGAAGGCGGAACCGAAACCTCTGCCGGTCGAAGTGCGACAGCCTGAGCCGAGGGGCCTCGAAGCCATCGCCAGCCTGCTGAGGCCGCTGCTTTCGCCGCTGGCGACAACGGCCCTCGTCATCCTGTTCCTTCTATTCCTGTTGCTCCAGCGGGAGGACCTTCGAGACCGCTTCCTGCGCCTTGCGGGAACGGCCGACCTGCAACGCAGCACCGCCGCGCTCGATGATGCAGCGACGCGGCTCAGCCGCTTCTTCCTGATGCAGACGTTGCTCAATCTCGGCTTCGGCATCGTGATCGGAACGTGTCTTTGGCTCATCGGCATACCCAACGCCGTACTCTGGGGCATTGTCGCCGGCCTCATGCGCTTCGTGCCGTTCATCGGCGGGTTCATCGCCGCCTTCTTTCCGGTCGTGCTGGCCGCCGCCATCGACCCCGGCTGGAGCCTGGTCCTCATAACCATTGCTCTGTTCGCCGTTGCCGAGCCGCTTGCCGGGCACGTCGTCGAGCCGCTTGTCTACGGACAGCACACGGGGCTCTCGCCGGTCGCCATCGTGATTGCCGCCCTGTTCTGGACGATGCTGTGGGGACCGATCGGGCTGCTGCTGGCGACGCCGCTGACAGCGTGCCTCGTCGTTCTCGGCAGGCACATCGAGGCACTGCAGTTCATCGAGATATTGCTCGGGGACGAGCCGGCGCTTCAACCGCACGAGAGGTTCTATCAGCGCCTGCTCGCGGGCGATGCCACGGAGGCCGCGGACCAGGCCGAGCAGCAGCTAAAATCACAGCCCCTGTCGACCTACTACGACGAGGTGGCGATGCAGGCGCTGGTGCTCGCTCAATCGGACGCGGCGCACGGCAAGCTGGCCCGCGAGAAGCAGCAGGAGATCCGCGACGTTGTCGAGGAGGTGGTCGATGACCTCGCCGACTATTCGGACGAGTTCCCGGACAGCGATGACGAGGCATCGGTCGCCGGATCACAGGTGCCTGTCCTGTCGAGGGCACAACTGCCTGACGATTGGCAAATGCCGTACCCGGTGCTTTGCGTCGCGAGCCGCAGCGCGCTCGATGAAGCAGCGTGCATCATGCTCACCCATGCGCTGGAGAAGCACGGCATCGCCGCGTGGGTCCAGCCTTTCGTGGACGTCGCCTCAGCCAAGAACCTGAAGCTCGATACTGCCGATGCGCGCCTCGTTTGCCTTTCGTACCTCGGTGCAGTCGCCAAACCAGCGCACGTCCGATACCTGATCCGGCGCCTCAAACGCGTAATGCCGCACGCTCAGTTCATTGCCGGATTCTGGATGCTCAAGGACCATCCGGACAAGATCGAGGAATGGCGGAAGGCCGTCGGCGCCGATCTTGCGACATCCTCGCTGTCGGAAACCGTCGCGATGGTCGTTGGCATGGCCATCAAGGCAGGTCTGGAGCCACGGGAGAGCGGTTCGGCCATCGGCCGTATCTCGGAGGAAGCGGCTTAGAGGTCCGCGCCAGTCCTTGGTCCAGCAGGCGCCATTGTGAGCCGGTTCTAAGCCGGATCGGAGCGCTCTCCCTCCCCGTTTGTGATCGTGCGCCCCTGCCCGCCCAGGCCACGTTCTGGCCTCAACCCCGATCCATACGGCTCAGTCGGGGAGCAGCAAGGAGAGCACCAAAATGGTTAGACTTTTCACCTGCTTGCTCATTACGGGTTGCCTGGCGGCCGGTGTCGCGATCGGAAGCGCACAGGCGCAGTCCGGAAAGACTGGCCAGTCCGGGGTTACGTTCGGCGGGGGTGTGCCGGGCGGCGAAAGCCCGGGCCCGGCGCAGCCCTTGCCTCCGAGCCGGCCCGTCGACGTCGGTCCAGGGACAACGGGCCAGTCCGGCGTGACATTCGGAGGTGGAGTGCCGGGCGGCCAAAGTCCTGGCTCCGCCCAGCCTTCAGCCCCGACGAAGAAGAGGTAGAAGGGGTCAACAGGACGCGAGCCGCTCGCGCAAGATGGCTCGCGTCCGCAGCTGGGCGACCTGGAGCCACGATTAAGAATTGGCTGGGGCGCCAGGATTCGAACCTGGGAATGGCGGAACCAAAATCCGCTGCCTTACCGCTTGGCTACGCCCCAGCAGCCGCTGCCGGTGGGCCGCGCCGGGGCTGGAACATAGTCGGGCTCCGGGCAGCGGGCAAGGCGGTCAGGCGGCACTTCGGCCGGCAATAGCGCCCTGAAAAGGTTGCGTGGCCGTCAGCGCCCCACTATATCTTTCGATCTTCCACAACATCCTCGTAAATGGGCCTTTCGTGTTCTCCGGAAGGCTCGGGAGATCGCACCAATGAGTGATCGCAAGCCTTTGATGCCGAAAGCGACCGCCGCGTGGCTCGTCGAGAACACCTCGCTGTCGTTCGAGCAGATCGCCGACTTCTGCGGCATGCACCTGCTCGAGGTGAAAGGCATCGCCGACGGCGACGTCGCGGCGGGGATCAAGGGCATGGACCCGATCTCGTCGGGCCAGCTCTCGCGCGAGGAGATCGCGCGCGCGGAGAAGGACCCCGCCTACCGGCTGCACCTCGCGGAATCGAAGGTCGAGATTCCGCAGGTCAAGTCGAAGCGCGGTCCGCGCTACACCCCGGTCTCGCGCCGGCACGACCGGCCGAACGCGGTGCTCTGGCTGTTGCGCAACCATCCCGAGCTCAAGGACAGCCAGCTCATGCGCCTCGTCGGCACCACCAAGCCAACCATCGCCCAGATCCGCGACCGCACGCACTGGAACTCGGCGAACCTCGTGCCGCAAGATCCGGTGACGCTCGGGCTCTGCACCCAGATCGACCTCGACGCCGAGGTGAAGAAGGCGGCAAGGCGCGTCGAGAGGGATCGGTCATCCAGGCCCGGAGAGAAGGGCGGCACGCTGTTGCCGACCGCGGAGACGACGGCGCCGCCGGAGCCGGTCGAGCCGGA
>JBIOVC010000292.1:0-2005 GCA_044867545.1 Hyphomicrobiaceae bacterium
CCTGCTTCTGTCCAACCGGTCTTGCGTCCCCGGAAGCCGCGCCCTTGCGCGACGTTCTGAGCGTGAGCATGCGATCGAACGGCGCGGCTATCCGGGGTCCTCCCCGATGCAATCATCATCCGGCGAAGGCCGAGGGTGAGGGGCAGGTGCCCCTCCAACGTCCAAGCACCACCTCTTTACCTCCCCCTCGAGGGAGAGATGGAGCCTGCACGTCGCCTCAATACGTCTTCGCCGATGCGCTGCCGGCCGCCGCCGCAGCTCCCTTCGCCTCACGCACGGCCGCCGCCATCGCACTCGCCATGTAGCGCGCCTCGCT
This sequence comes from Hyphomicrobiaceae bacterium, assembly GCA_044867545.1. GTDB lineage: Bacteria > Pseudomonadota > Alphaproteobacteria > Rhizobiales > Hyphomicrobiaceae > DATLZB01. The sequence goes on from JBIOVC010000292.1 coordinate 317, forward strand.
CCACAGAGTGCAGAACTGGAAGCCTTCCTCGAACCGCTTGAGCGCAGTCTTGGCGCCGTCGGTATGCACGCCGGCGATCAGCCCCTTGTCGCGCGCCGCCTTGCGCACCCGCTCCATCGCCGCCAGCACGGCCGCGTCCTCCGGCGCCAGCGTCGGCGGCTTGCCCATCGACAGCGACAGGTCGGACGGACCGATGTAGATGCCGTCGAGCCCCGGCACTGACAGGATCTCATCGAGATTGGCCACCGCCTTGGTCGTCTCGATCATCGCCAGCAGCATGACCTCGGTGTTGGCGTGCTGGACGTAGTCCGCCCCGCCGTAGAGAGCGGCGCGGTTCGGCCCGAACGAGCGGAAGCCGCGCGGCGCATAGCGCGCGGCCGCAACGAACGCCTCGGCGTCGGCCTTGCTGTTGACCATCGGACAGATCAGGCCTTAGCAGCCGGCGTCGAGCACCTTCATGATCATCGCTGGATCGTTCCAGGCGAGCCGCGCCAGCGGCACCACGTCGGTGGTCGAGATCGCCTGCAGCATCTCGACCGCGGCGGCGAAGTCGATCGGCCCGTGCTGCAGGTCGAGGGTCACGCTGTCGAAGCCCTGGTGCGCCGTCACCTCGGCCGAGTAGGAGCTCGGAATCTGCAGCCAGCCGTTGACCACCTTCTCGCCCTTGGCGAGCTTCGCTTTGATCGCGTTCTTGCGCATGTCCGCTTCCTCCGAGCCTTCGCCGTCCGCCCGCACAATAGCAGAGCGGACCACCGATCGGCTTTCCTCAATAGCCGATCGCCGCACCGTCGCTGCGGGGATCGGCAGCCCCCTCGATCGGACCCGAATCGTGCCGGACCAGCGCCCCGGCATGTCCCATCACGCCGGTGAAGGGCGCGAGCAGCTCGACATCGTGGCCGGCAGAGCGCAGCAGGCTCACGAGCGACGGGTCGAACCGCGCTTCGAGCTTGAGCGTCACGCTTTCCTCGCCCCAGGTCCTGCCGAGCAGCCAGCGCGGCGCCGTCACCGCCGCCTGCAGGTCCTGGCCGAACATCGCGTACCGGCTGAACACGGCGCTCTGCGTCTGCGGCTGCCCTTCCCCCCCCATGGTGCCGTAGGCCATCACCCGGCCGTCTCCGAGCCGCGCCATCGCCGGACAGAGCGTGTGGAACGGTCGCCGGCCCGGCCGAAGCACGCGAGGTCCAAGGCCGTCGAGCAGGAAGCTCGACCCCCGGTTCTGCCAGACGACACCTGTTTCCGGCAGCACGCACCCGGAGCCGAACTCGAAATAGACGCTCTGAATGGCGCTGACGGCCATCCCCCGGCTGTCGATCACGCCGACCCAAACCGTGTCGCCGCCCGCCACCGCGCTTGGCCAGGCGAGAGCCCGCTTGCGGTCGATCCGGCGCGCCAGACGGTCGAGCGCCTCTTGCTCGAGGTAGTCCTGCGGTTTCTCGGTCATCACCGCCGGATCGCCGATGATGCGGTCGCGCACGAGAAAAGCCTGCTTGGTCGCCTCCACCAGGCCGTGGATGTGGGCAAAGCCCTCCGCCTCGCTGACGCCGATGCGCTCGAACAGGGCAAGGATCATCAGCGAGGCGAGCCCCTGCGTCGGCGGCGGCAGGTTGAAGAGCCTGGCCCCGTCGATGTCCACCCGCAGCGGCCGCACCCGCCGCGCGTGATAACGATCGAGGTCAGCCGCCGTGGCGG
>JBIOVC010000293.1:0-2444 GCA_044867545.1 Hyphomicrobiaceae bacterium
GGCGCCATGCACGGGCTCTTACGCGTGCGCGCCTTCACCCAGGACGACGCCCACGTCTTCTGCACCGAGGAGCAGATGGCGGCCGAGTGCCACCGCATCAACGATCTGATCCTGTCGACCTATGCCGACTTCGGCTTCGACGAGGTGGTGGTGAAGCTCTCGACCAGGCCCGAGAAGCGTGTCGGCAGCGACGACATGTGGGATCGCGCCGAGGCGGTCATGAAGAAGGTGCTGAACGAGATCGCCGAGCGCTCGGGCGGCCGCATCAAGACCGGCATCAACCCGGGCGAGGGGGCCTTCTATGGCCCGAAGTTCGAGTACGTGCTGCGCGATGCCATCGGCCGCGACTGGCAGTGCGGCACCACCCAGGTCGACTTCAACCTTCCGGAGCGCTTCGGCGCCTTCTACATCGATCCCGAAGGCGCCAAGCAGGTGCCGGTAATGATCCATCGAGCGATTTGTGGCTCGATGGAGCGGTTCCTCGGTGTGCTGATCGAGCACTACGCTGGGCACTTCCCGCTGTGGTTCGCACCGCTGCAGGCGATGGTGTGCACCATCGTCTCAGACGCCGACGACTATGCCGGCGAAGTGCTGCGCGCGCTACGACGCGCGGGGCTGAGAGCCGAGGCCGACCTGAGGAATGAGAAGATCAACTACAAGGTGCGCGAGCACTCGCTTGCCAAGGTCCCGGTGCTGCTCGTTGCCGGCAAGCGCGAGGCGGAGGAGCGGACCATCTCGATCCGCCGGCACGGAAGCCCGCAGCAGAAAGTGATGAAGCTCGACGAGGCGATCGCTATGCTTGCCGAGGAGGCAATACCGCCTGACATCAGGCGGGGCCGAAACGCTTGAGTGAGCCCGATGCGGGGACGCGGCGTCCGATGAGCAAGTGGCGGCCCTGGGCTCTGGAGCGGCCGCGCATGGCGATACCGTTTCCCGAGCTGACCTATGCGAGCGAGGATGACCCCTGGCTCAAGCGCGCCACCATTCGCACGATCGAATACCTCTCGGGGCGCGACTACTTCGCGCCCCTCTATGACATCTGGCGCCGCGAGATAGTACCGAAGAGCGGCCAGGTCATGCGCCCCGTGTTCGACCTCATCGACGTCAGGCTGGAGGTTTCGGGCGCGTGGCCCCCGGCGCTCGAGCCGGGCGTGCCGCTCGTCATCGTCGCCAACCACCCCTACGGCTTCCTCGACGGCTTTGCCGCGCTGACACTTGCCGAGGACCTCGGCCGGCCGTTCCGTGTGCTGATCAACAAGGACCTGATGAAGGTCCCGGAGATCCGCCCCTACTCGCTCCCCGTTGATTTCGCCGATACGCGCGCCGCGCAGGAGAGCAACATAAGGATGCGCAACGAGGCGCTCCGCCTCTTGAAGGAGGGGACGACCATCATCGTCTTTCCGGCAGGAGGCGTGGCAACCTCGCCGACCCCCTTCGGCCGCGCCGTCGATCTGCCGTGGAAGACGTTCACCGCCCGCATGATCCAGGCCGCGCGGGCCCAGGTTCTCCCTGTCTACTTCGAAGGTCAATGCGGCCCGCTGTTCCATGCCGTGAGCTGGATCAGCCTGACGCTCCGCCTCTCGCTGATCGTCGCCGAGTTCCGCCGGCTGGTAGGCACAACTTTCCGGGCGCGCGTCGGCCGGCTGATCAGCGCGAGCGAGCTTGCCGGCAGGGACAGGATCGCTCTGATGACGGAGCTCTATGAGCGGGTGCACGGTCTGTCCGATGCCCCGCTCGACGAAATTCGCGCTCGTACCGAGCTGCTTCCGGCCTACCTGCGCGGCCGCTAGCCGTCCGCACTTTTCTCTCCCCGAGGGGCAAAAGCCGCTATAATTCACGCCGTCACGACATTCCCCGGGATGCCTGGCCGGCTCCGGCGCCGCTCGCATCCGGAAAAGAGCTGCATTGTCTGGATGTTAACGTTAAGGCAATGCGCAAGGTTTAGGTCAGGGAGGCCGGCGGCACGGCACTGAGACCCGCTGGGCCCGGAGGTCTGCGGTGATGCCATACCTGGTTCCTGCCCTGATTTGCCTGGTCGTCGTCTTTGCGCTGGCGATGACCCGCGCCTCGCTAAAGGCGTGGGCCTTGGCGCTTGCCATCGCGACCTTCACGGCCCAGATCGGCCTCTGGTCGGGATCGTTTGACCCCATGCCCCTGGGGTTTGGAGCACTGATCGGCTGGTTGCCGGCCGTGCTCCTCGCCCTGCTGTCGCTGCCTGACATTCGCCGCGCGGTGCTGGTGCGGCCCGCCTTCAGCTTCATCCAGGGCGTCCTGCCGAAGGTCTCCGAGACCGAGCGGCAGGCGTTGGATGCCGGCACCGTCGGCTTCGATGCCGAGCTGTTCTCCGGCCGCCCCGACTGGGGAAAGCTCGCCGCCGTCCCTCCGATCGTGCTTTCAACCGAGGAGAAGGCGTTCCTCGACGGGCCGACCGAGGAGCTCTGCCG
>JBIOVC010000294.1:0-11493 GCA_044867545.1 Hyphomicrobiaceae bacterium
ACGACTGCCGCCTTGTGCTATCCGATGGCGCCTGGCGCGTGGGCCCCGTAGCTCAGTGGATAGAGCACCTGATTCCTAATCAGGGGGTCGCAGGTTCAAGTCCTGCCGGGGTCGCCAAGCCTTGGATGTGCACAGCGGCCAGCCCAGCGTTGTCGCGGCCCGAGCGCGCTGCTAGGCGCTTTGAGATGCACGATCCGCGATTCGCGCCCCCGCCGCACGAGCCGGCGGGCGCCAACATCATACGGGCTCCGTTCGTTTCCGCGCCGCGCTCGCTGCGCGAGCGCTACCTGCGCGAGTGGTCGCTCGTCCGCCGCGCGCGCTTCAACGCGGCCAAGCGCTGCGAGCGCAAGCAGGACGCGAGCACGCTGGCATTCGCGATGGCCGGCGTCGTCGGCTTCCTCGTGCCCGTCTACACGCTGCTGTTCGACGACGCACTCTCCCACCACGCCAAGGCCGTCCTCGACTTCACCGCCTTCGTCACCGGCGCTCTCTCCCTCGTCCTCGGCCTGATCGAGCAGGCGAAGGACTACCCGGCCAAGGCACGCCGCTTCGATCTCTGCGGGCGCCGCATCAACAGCGTTCTGCGCAAGCTGACCATCGCCCAGGATATCGGCGACGACGAGCTACGGGCGCTGATCGCCGAATACGAGCGCGCACTCGAGGAATGCGAGATCAATCACGACGACATCGACCATGAGCTGGCCGTGGTCCAGGACGAGCTGGCGCAGGCGCCGTCAGCGGACCCGCGGCGGCGCGCAATCGCTCGGCTTCGCCGGCTGAGATGGCTCGAGCGCTGCCGGGTCTACGGCCTCTACGTCTCGGCCTGGGTCGGCCCACTGCTGATCGGCACGCTGATCTGGCTGTTCCTGCCGCCACCGGCCTGATCCCCGTCTGTTGACAGCTTCGCCGCATCGGCTTCATTGCAGCCCATGCGATCCCTGCTCCACTTGTTGGCGAGCCTAGCTCTCGTGGTTGCGGCAGCCGCGACGGCCGCCGCCGACGCGCCCCCGCCCCGCCGCGTCGTGTCGATCAACCTGTGCACGGACCAGCTGGCGATGGCACTCGCCGATCCCGCACAGATCGTGGGGCTGAGCCACCTCGCTCGGATCAGGGATGTCTCCTTCCTGTCCGACCAGGCAAGGGCATACGCGTCACTTCGCGGCGTCGCCGAGGAGGTGCTGAAGCTCGAGCCGGACCTCGTGCTTGCTGGTGCTTTCTCTCCTTACGCAACACGCATGCTGCTCGCTGAGCATGGCGTCAGAATGGAGACCTTTGCGCCGGTCACGACCGTTGCCGAGGCACGAGCGGAGATCCTGAGGGCGGCCGAGCTGCTCGGCCACCCCGAGCGCGGGGTGCGCCTTGTCGCCGGGATCGATCGCGCACTCGCCGGCGCCAGCTCCCGGCAGACCCGCCCGATCACCGCCCTGCAGTTGCAGCGGCGCGGTTTCGTCTCGGGCAGCGAGACGCTCGTCGCCGACGTGATGCGCCGGCTTGGCATCACCAACGCCGCGGAGAGACTCGGCCTCGCCTCGGTCGATCGCGTCCCGCTCGAAGCCTTGCTGAAGCTCCAGCCCGACATGCTGATCCTGCAGCACGAGGAAGGCGCGCCCCCTGACCAGGGAGCAGCACTGCTTGCCCATCCTGCGCTGGCGATGATGGTTCCGCCCGAACGGCGCGCATTTCTGCCCTATAGCGAGATCACCTGCGCGGGGCCCGCGCTCCCGGCAGCCATCGACACGCTGACGAAGGGGCTCGACCGCGGACTCGCTGCGCCCGGCGGATAGCGCACGCGTAGCTCACGCCGCCGTCAGCTTGGCGAGCACCGCCTCGTCGACCTCGAAATTCGAGAATACGGCCTGGACGTCGTCGTCCTCCTCGAGCGCCGCGATCAGCTTGAGCACGGTCTCGGCCGTGGCCTGGCTGAGCTCGGTGGTCATGCTCGGCTTCCACACCGCGCGAACGCTCTCCGGCGTCCCGAGCTTCTGCTCGAGCGCCTGCGCGATCGACCCGAGGCCGTCGAATGCGCAGGTGATGACATGCCCGTTTGCATCCGATTCGACGTCATCGGCGCCGGCTTCGATCGCGGCCTCGAGCATCTGGTCCGCCGTGCCGGCAGCCGCCTTGTAGACGATCTCGCCGACCCGGTTGAACATGTGCGATACCGATCCCGTCGATCCGAGATTGCCGCCGTACTTGGTGAACACGGCCCGAACCGCCCCGCCGGTGCGGTTGCGGTTGTCGGTCAGCGCCTCGGCCACGATCGCGACCCCGCCGGGGCCGTAGCCCTCGTAGCGCACCTGCTCGAAGGTCTCGGCATCCGCCCCCTGCGCGCGCTTGATCGCCCGATCGATGTTATCCTTCGGCATATTCTCCACACGCGCCGCCTGCACGGCGAGCCTCAGCCGCGCGTTCATCGTCGGGTCGGGAAGACCGCTCTTCGCCGCCACCGTGATTTCACGAGCAAGCTTGGCGAAGAGCTTGGAGCGGGCCGCATCCTTGCGGCCCTTGCGGTGCATGATGTTCTTGAACTGGGAATGTCCGGCCATGGCGCTTCGTCGGATGATTGCTTGCGCCGCGCTTGGGGCGCACACGTTGCCACATACATAGCCCGGGTCCGCGGACCGATCCATATGGCTCGGAAATGCGCTCGCCTGGCGGTCGAAAGCGCTATCGCCGGATTGCTTGAAGCAGACAGGAATTCATGCCCTCATCTGAGCCGCACGGAGGCGCTATCTGCGCCGCTCGAACGTCGCAGGGAGGGAACCATGCAGAATGACCAGCCGTCCTTCTGGCAGAAGCTCCTGTCCGCCCTCGGCCTTGGCAGCAGCAGTACAGCATCCGGGACATCACAAGCCGCGGGCGCCGATCGGGGGCCTGATCCGACACGGTTCGAGCCGGGCGACCTGATCTGGCCGAAGCGCAAGGGGGCCATCGTCGTCCGCTCCGGCGCACAGGCCTCGATCGAGCAGCGGGAATGGGAAGCCGCGCGCGACCGCCTGTTCGCTCAGCCGACCCGTTCGCTGCAGGCCTCCCCGGTCGCCGAGCGCCTGAGGTCGATGCGCTACGACGAGTTCGAGCGGATCTACTTCGAAGGCGAGGGCCAGCCCACAACGCGCGGCATCGATGTCGGCGGCATCAAGCTTTCGGTCGGCCACGTCGGCATCATCGAGATCGACCCCCAGGGCACGCCGTTCGTAATCGAAGCCGTGCCGACCGGCAGCCTGGCCATCCTCGGCGGCGGCATTGTCCAGCGCTCCCCCTACCGGGACTGGCTCGCACGGCGGCCCGACAGCCAGCTCTGGCATGGCCGCATCGACGGGCTCGACCGGCCTACGCGCGCACGGATCGTCCAGGAAGCTGCAAGACAGCTCGGCAAGCCGTACGACTTCTTCAACTTCGACCTCGACGACGATGCGAGCTTCTACTGCTCCAAGCTCGCCTGGATGAGCATCTGGCGCGCCGCCCGGGTCGCAGTCGACGACGACCCGGACCCGCAACGGGGCAATCGCTTCCCGCCCTGGCTTTCCCCGAAGCAGCTCTTGAACGCGAGGCGCATCGAGCTCTTGCAGACGCCGGGCGCATTCTAGAGTGAAGCGCCTTCTAACGTCGCACTGACGAGCGCGGCGCGAGCCGGGCAAGGTCGAGTATGAGCCGCTCCGCCAGCGAGGCCTCGATCGCCGAATTGAGGCGCGCTGCACGGGCCGCCGCCGAGATCAGCGATAGCGCTTCGACGGACTTGGCATGCGTCCACGCCCGGGACTGGGCCTCCACCGTCGCCTTGTGCTTGAAGTGCAGCGGGGGCCGGAGCGCTTGCGCGGCGTCCTCGAAGCCCCGGCCCGCATCGAGCAAGGCACGAATGCGGTTGAGCCGCTGGAAGTGGCGCAGCAGGGCCAGGATGATCGCCTGCGGGCTCTCCCCCGCGCCGACCGTACGGTCGATCTCGGTCAGCGCCCGCGCGGCATCGCCCGCAGCGGTCGCGAAGAGAACGGCATCGATCGCGAGCTCGGACGCATCGCCGACCACCGCGTCCACATCGTCGACGTCGATCTTGCCCTTGCCGCGCGCATAGAGGGCGAGTTTCTCGATTTCGCTCCGCGACAGCGCGCGATCCGCGCCGAGACGCGCGAGCAGCGATTGCCGGGCCTCCGCACTGATGTCCAGTGCCTCGGCGCGGAGCGTCTCGCTTACCAGGCGGTCGAGATCACGGGCCTCGTCGGCATAGCAGGCGATCGCGGCCGCGGCTTTGGAGCGCTCGAAAGCAGCACGAAGCGCATCGCCCGGCCGGAGATTGGCGGCCTCTACGACCAGCGCACCGGCGATCGCCCCGGGCGCGAGCAGGGGCGTCAGCACCTGGGCGTTGATCTTCCGCCCCACGCTTGTCCGCACGACCCTGCGGCCGCCGAACATCGCAACGGTCTTCAGCTCGACCGCGAGACGGTCGGGGTCCTGCTCGAAATCGGCCTCCTCGATGCGGACGATCTCGCCCGGCGGCTGGGAGGCACGCGCGAGCTGCTCGGCTGCGAGGCGTGCCCGCTCCGACACGAGACCCGCGTCGTTGCCGTAGATGAGGATTGCCGACGTCGCCGCGTCGAGCGATTTCAGGAAGGCCGTAGCCTGATGGGACTTGACCGCAACCATGACCTCGGTGCGCTCACCGAACGCCGAGTGCCGGAGTAGCTGACGCCTTCAGGCCGCGGTGCTGAGGTAGGCGGAGAGCCGCGACTTGAGGTCGGTCGCAACGGTCCTGGCCACCCGGTCCTGCGCCTCCTTGTTGGCCTGCACGTTCGAGAAGATCGAGGTGAACCGCTCGTAGCCCGCGCGGCCGTAGCTCGTGCCTTGCAGCACGACGCGTTTGTCCTTGAGGCTGATGAGCTGGAACGCCGCATCGACCTGATAGATCTGGCTCGTGGCGTTGCCGTCACGTGACACCAGCGTCGAGGTCACCGTCTCGCGGATCGTGACGTCGAGCCGGTAGGCCGGCGGAAGCGGCGTACCCCCACCGGTCGACTGGTAGATCAGCTCGTTGCGTATCCTTTGTCCGACACGGCCGGGAATAGTGCTGATCTCGACCTGGGCGAGCTTCTCCTCGGTCGAGGCGCCGCCCAACGAGCCGTAGAGCGGCTGGAAGCCTCCGGAGCAGGCACCGAGCGCCGGGCCGCCGACGAGCAGCACCGTCAGCGCCCGGAGGGCCGAACGCCGGTCGAGGCCGACCTGAGCCGGGGACTTTTTCGGCTCAAACGACGACATTGACAATCCTCTGCGGCACGACGATCACCTTTTTCACCGGTCGCCCCTCCAAAGCGCGCATCACCGGCGCTAGCCTGAGGGCTGCCGCCTGGATTTCCGCTTCATTGGCGCCTTTGGCAATGGTGAGCTCGTCCCTACGCTTCCCATTCACCTGTACGGCAATGGTAATCGTATCGTCAACGAGGAGCCTGGGTTCCGGCTCCGGCCAGCGTTGTTCGGCCAGCAGGGTGTTGTATCCGAGCCGCGCCCAGCACTCTTCCCCGAGATGCGGCATCATCGGCCCCAGCATCTGGACGAGCAATTCCGCCCCTTCCCTGAGCGCCCAGTCGAGGCCCTCACCCTGCCGGGCCGCGGCCGCCTGCAGGGTGGTCGTGAACTCGTAGATCTGGGCAACGGCAACATTGAAACGCAGCCCTTCGACGTTCCCGGACACCTTCGCCAGCGTCTTGTGCGCCGCCCCCCGCAGCGCCTCCGCTTCGGCCCCGAACCGGCCGGGCTTCGACGCGCCAAAGGCGGCACCTCGCTCGGCGATCTCGTCGACGAGCCGCCAAACCCGCTGCACGAACCGGCGCGCGCCCTGTACGCCGACGTCGGTATAGATCACGTCGCGCTCCGGCGGGCTGTCGGACAGCACAAACCAGCGCGCAGTATCGGCTCCGTACTCGTTCACGAACTCGTCGAGGTCGACCACGTTCTTCCTCGACTTCGACATTTTTTCGACCGGGCCGATAACGACTTGCGCACTGGTCGCCGCCTCGACCGCCCGCCGCTGCTCGCCTTCGCCCTCGACGCGGACCTCGCTGGGCAGCAGCCACTGGCCGTCCTGCCGGCGGTACGTCTCGTGCACAACCATGCCTTGCGTGAAGAGCCCGGCAAACGGCTCCTTCAGCTTCAGGTGCTTGGTCGCCGTCATCGCGCGCGCGAAAAAGCGCGAATAGAGCAAATGTAGGATCGCGTGCTCGACGCCGCCGATGTACTGGTCGACCGGCAGCCAGTAGCTCGCCGTCTTGACGTCGACCGGAACGCCAGCGTGCGGCGTCGCGAACCTCGCGAAATACCAGGAGCTGTCGACGAACGTGTCCATCGTGTCGGTCTCGCGCACCGCCTTGCGCCCGCAGGACGGGCACGCGACGTGCTTCCACGTCGGATGTCGCGCGAGCGGATTGCCGGGCACGTCGAACGTCACGTCCTCCGGCAGCCGCACCGGCAGATCCTTGTCCGGAACCGGCACGATCCCGCAGTCCTCGCAGTGGATGACGGGGATCGGGCAGCCCCAGTAGCGCTGGCGCGAGATGCCCCAGTCCCGCAGCCGGTACATCGTGCGCCGCTTGCCTCTGCCGAGCGCCTCCAGCCTTTCGGCCACTGCCGCCTTCGCGTCCTCGACCGTCTTGCCATCGAGGAAGCCCGAGTTGGCAATCCGCCCCGGACCATCGTAGGCTTCGCCCGCCAAACGGAAAGTGCGCGGATCGCTTCCCTCCGGGATCACCACCGGAATGATCGGCAGCCCATACTTGGTCGCGAACTCGAAGTCCCGCTGATCGTGCGCGGGGCAGCCGAAGATGGCGCCCGTGCCGTAGGCCATCAGCACGAAGTTGGCGACGTAGACCTTGAGCCTGACGCCCGGGATCAGCGGGTGCGTGGCGACGAGGCCCGTATCGAAGCCCTTCTTCTCGACCCGCGCCAGCTCCTCCTCCGAGGTGCCGACCCGGCCGCACTCTTCGAGGAACGCCGCAAGCTCGGCATTTTTCTTGGCAAGCTCGAGCGCCAGGGGATGCGCCGGCGAGACCGCACAGAAGCTCCCGCCGAAGATCGTATCGGCGCGCGTCGTGAAGACCTCGAGCTCCTTGTGCTTCTTCGCCCTGGGGAGCCCCTTGCCCTCGAGCTGGTAGCGCATCAGCAGCCCTTCCGAGCGGCCGATCCACTTCGCCTGCATCAGCCGGACCTTCTCCGGCCAGCGCTCGAGCCCGGCAATCGCATCCAGCAACTCGTCGGCATACTTGGTGATCCGGAAGTACCAGACCGGCATCTCGCGGGTCTCGACCAGGGCACCGGACCGCCAGCCCCGCCCGTCGATCACCTGCTCGTTGGCGAGCACGGTCTGGTCGACCGGATCCCAGTTCACCTTGCCGACACCGCGGTAGGCCAGGCCCTTGCGCAGGAAATCCAGGAACAGCCGCTGCTGCTGGTGGTAGTAGTCGGGATCGCAGGTCGCGAACTCCCGCGTCCAGTCGAGCGAGAAGCCCATGCTCTTGAGCTGGGCCTTCATCGCCGCGATGTTGTCGTAGGTCCACGTCGCCGGATGGATCTTGCGCTCCATCGCGGCATTCTCGGCCGGCATGCCGAACGCGTCCCAGCCCATGGGATGCAGCACGTTGAAGCCCTTGGCGCGCTTGAAGCGGGCATAGACGTCGCCCATCGTGTAGTTGCGCGAGTGCCCGACGTGGATACGGCCCGAGGGGTACGGGAACATTTCAAGTACGTAGCACTTGGGCCGAGCGGCGTTGTCGGCGGCATTGAAGATGCCGCGGGCCTCCCAGACCTGCTGCCAGTGCTTCTCGCGGACCGGCGCGTTGTAGCGTTCTTTCGGGCGTTCGTTGGCCATGGGTGGCGTCTCTTCGCAAGGAGTAGGGAGTTGGCCCGGTAATCAGCCTTAACGGGGGAGTCCGGTCAAGCGGGGTACTCAGCCAGGCGGTTCCAACCGATGCACAGATATGTCGGCGAAGCCGAATTTCATCGACACATCGGCAGTATCATGTCGACGAGACCGATATGCTTGGAACAACATGTCGACGTTTTTCTGTTCCGTCGACATATGTCACTTGACATGTCGATCGGATCGACACATTACACCCCGTATGTCGACAAAATCTACTTTCGTCGACATATCGGTGACACATGATGAACCCCCGCACCCCATACAACGACCTGCCACTGCTTCCACCGAAGGCTGACCTGGAAACACGCACAATCCTCAAAAAATGCATCGGAGCTCGCACTGCGCTTGCCGAGCTTCGCCTCGCAGGACAATTGATCCCGGACCCTGGCGTCCTCATCCATGCCATTCCAAACCTGGAAGCCAAAGACAGTTCGGCAATCGAGAACATCGTCACCACCAGTGACGCCCTTTTTCGCGAGGCCAGTCTCGGCGGCAGCGAGGCAACGCCGGCAACCAAGGAGGCCGCCCGTTATCGCAATGCGATCTACGCGGCCGTGGCGGCACTAAAGACCCGCGCCCTTTCCACAAGGATCGCAGTGGAGGTCTGCCGGACGATCACCGGCATCGACCTCGACGTTCGCCGCACACCTGGCACAACACTGACCAACATCCACACCGGGGAGCTGATCTACACGCCTCCAGAAGGAGAGGCGCGCATCCGCGAACTCTTAGCGAACTGGGAAAGGTTCGCGCACGAAAGCCCGGAATTGGAACCCTTGGTGCGGATGGCGGTCCTGCACTATCAATTCGAAGCCATTCATCCGTTCCCTGACGGAAATGGTCGGACGGGACGCGTTCTGAACATCCTGGCCTTGATCCACGACGGGTTGCTCGATCTTCCAACCCTATACATCAGCCGTTACATTCTAAGTACGCGCAACGACTACTATCGGCTTCTGGCCCGTGTCACATCTCACCAGGAATGGGAGCAATGGATCTTGTATGTGCTGACGGCCGTCGAGGAGACTTCCCAATGGACGACGCACAAGATCAAGGCCGTGCGGGCGCTCATGGACGAAACCACCAACTTTGTTCGCACGGTCGCTCCTAAGATGCCGCACGCAGTGGTCGAGCAAATCTTCGCACAGCCCTATAGCCGGATTGGCAATCTCGTCGAGCGAGGCATTGCAAAGCGTGAGACGGCCTCAGCCTACCTTAAGCAGCTTACTGCCCTTGGCGTCCTGCAAGGCGAGAAGATCGGACGCGACAAGATCTTCTTGCATCGCAAGTATCTCGATGTGCTGTTCAGTGCCGAGCACACGTTTGAGCCATACGCACGAAAACTGTCGGACCTGCCGGCAAAACCTGGGCGGGTCCGCTCCAAATGACCGATAGAAGCCAAGCCGAGGACGGCGCCGCCAACCTCGCCGCGGTTCAGGACCGCATTGCCGCCGCCGCGCGCGAGGTTGGTCGCGACCCGGCCGCCGTCAACCTCGTTGCCGTGACCAAGACCTTCCACGAGGCGGACATTCTGCCGGTTCTTGCCGCTGGCCACCGCATCTACGGCGAGAACCGCGTGCAGGAGGCGAAGGCCAAATGGCCTCCGCTCAGGGCCCGGTTTCCCGGCATCGAGCTGCATCTCGTCGGCCCCTTGCAGTCCAACAAGACGAAGGAAGCAGTCACGCTGTTCGACGCGATCCACTCGATCGACCGGCCGAAGATTGCGGACGCGGTGGCGGACGAGATGGCGCGGCAAGGCCGCCGGCTGAAGCTCTTCATCCAGGTGAACACCGGCGAGGAGCCCCAGAAGGCCGGCATCATGCCGAGGGATGCCTCGGCCTTCGTGCGCTACTGCCGCGAGGATCTGAAGCTCGAGATTGCGGGCCTGATGTGCATCCCGCCCCTCGACGAGGAGCCTGCGATCCACTTTGCGTTCCTCGCCAAGCTCGCGCGCGAGACCGGCCTAGAGCACTTGAGCATGGGCATGAGCGACGACTTCGCAACCGCCGTCCAGTTCGGCGCGACCTACGTCCGCATCGGCAGCGCGATCTTCGGCCGGCGCACCTGACCCGCTCGGGTTTTCCTCAGCAAAATCCGGACCCCGGCGCGGCTGCCAGAGCCAACAATGCTAGCCTTGCCTGATGATTCGGAGGGGTGCGCGTCGACCGCCGGGGCCGCGACATGACTGAAGGCACAGCCGCCCAACTGCTGCGTGAGGCCGAGACGGCAGCGAGCGACGCGGCCAACGAAGCACGCGACGACGTGCTGGCCCGCACCGACGCATCGATGCCGGAGGAGCGGCCATCCAGAGCACGGCAGCGCAAGCGCACGGCAGCAGACACGGACGCCTGGGTCGACTTCACCGTCGATGTCTGGCTCACCGATCTCAACCCGACCGAGTTCGGCATCTACCGGCGCAGCCGCAACCGCGCCAAGTCGCGCCAGTTCACCACCGACATGGACATCTTCGCGGAGGTGATCGAGGACGGCAAACGTACCGGCCTCATCGGCTATCGCGAGGACCTCTGGGAGAAGAGCGCCGGGTTCGACAAGCGCCTGGTCTTCAAGCTCTTTGGTGAAAACCTCAACTGGCGCGCCACCATGGATCTGATGCTTGCGCGCTCGCTGCAGCAGACGATCGGCGCTCGCGGCATCCCTATCGTCGCATTCGCGATCAACACCAACGATCGTGACCAGACGGTCCTGCTCGAGCGTTCCGCCAACAAATGGTGGGGACTGGCGGAGCATTTTTCCTTTTTCCTCATGGAGGACGGCAAGCTCCGCTTCTATCGGCTGAAGCAGGACCTGATCTCGATCGGCATGAATTATTCGCTCTACGACGGTGCCGGTCGTCGCATCGGTCTGCTCGACGGCAAGGTCTTGACGTTGGCCGGCCTCTGGGACTGCGCCGTGCGTCGCGAGCACGCCGACCCATGGCTGCTCACGGTGCTCAAGCTCTTCGCAGGCATGCTGGTGTTCAACAAGACGTGCCGCCGACACGTCGCCCGTCTCGCGCACGGTCTGGCCTCGAACCAGGTCGAAGCAAAGCTGCAAAAGCAGGAAGCCGACCTCTATCTCAATCCGCGCCGGGTGCGCTGAGGCGCACCGCTCTCGTGCAGAACGGTCACAGTGAGCCGCGCGGCACAATCCCGCTCTTGGGAATTTCTTGACTGATCATTCGTTGTCATTGGTTGGCGCCCGCTCCCTCTGGAATCTCCTCCCCATTTCAATCACTTCCGTGCCGCCGGAATGCCCGAATCACTTTGACTTTTAGGGACATTCTCGTGTGCGCGTCCCGACATCAGCGGGGGAGGACTCCGGATGAAAAACCTCGAAGACCAGCTGAACGACCTGATCGCGCAAGGCGATCGCGTCTCGGCCGAGCTCAATCGCGAGCTGTACCTCATCGGACGGGCCGATGCCGCCATCAGCTATCTGCGGCTGGTGCGCGAGCAGACCTCGCAGCAGGTCGCGGCCCTGCTGGAACAGCGCGCGCTCGGCGCCATTACCCCGATGCATGGCCACGGCGCCCCGTCAGTGAAACGGGCCAACGGATATGGCACCTATGACCCGAACTGGCCACAGTGAGC
>JBIOVC010000295.1:0-14329 GCA_044867545.1 Hyphomicrobiaceae bacterium
CGCGACCATCTCAGGGAAAGCCTTCAAGCCTCGGCAGATCGAGCTGGGGCGAATGCGCTGGCCCGCGCTGGCGCTCGTGGTCGTCTACTTCTTCCTGGCGGTGCTGTTGCCGCTGCTGATCCTGCTCCTGGCTTCGCTGCTGCCCTTCTACCGCGTGCCGTCGCTGGACATGCTCGGCGACTTGACGTTCGCCAATTACGAGCGGCTGTTCTCCGAGACGCGCGTCCTGCGGGCCGCAGCCAACTCGCTCTGGGTGGCGTTCTGGGTGGCGACCGGGACCATGGTTCTGGCATTTCTGCTCGCCTGGGCGATCGTCCGCCAGCGCGTGCCTGGCCGGATCATCCTGGATTCGATCGCGTTCATCCCGCACGCCAGTCCGGCGGTAGTGGTGGCCGTGGCCATGATCATGTTCTACCTGTCGCCGGTGATGCATTGGACTGGCCTTTATGGCGGGTTCGTCGTGCTCTCGCTGGCGCTGGTAACCCGCTTCATCGCTTTCGCAAGCCGGACGTCGAACGCGGCAATGACCCAGATCGAGGCCTCGCTGGAGGAAGCCGCCTATGTCAGCGGCGCGAGGAAGGCGCGGGTGCTCGCGCGCATCCTGTTTCCATTGCTGTTGCCGTCATTCGTTGCCGGATGGATTTTCGTGGCCGCGAATGCGTTCCGCAACCTCAACGTATCGTTGCTCTTGTCGACGCCCCAGAACGAATTGATCTCCGTGACGCTTTACGACTATTGGGAACGTCAGGCGGACTTCTCGATGGCGGCGACGCTCGGTGTGGTGCTGGTCGTCGGGCTCGCGTTGCTCACGATTCTGGCCAGACAGATGATTGCGCGCGGCTACTCTGCCAATGAATAGCCCGCTGGAAGGGAAGGACTAACAGAACGTCAGGGAGGTAAAACATGAAAGCCTTGAAACACCTGCTCATCGCGGCCTGCTGCCTGGTGCTGGCCGCACCGGCGGCAACCTACGGCGCAGAGAAGGATGCGGCCGGCTATCTCAGTTACGCGAGCCACGATGAGCTCGTGAAGGCGGCTAAGGCCGAAACCGGAACGCTGGTGGTGACCTTCGCCCAGACCCAGGCCGCCGTCGACCAGATCGTGAAGCTCTTCACCGCGACCTACGGCATCAAGGCTGTGGGGCAAGAAGTGGGCAATTCGGATTCCAGGATACTTCTCGAGGTCAAAGCCGGAACCCACAAGGGCGACATCATCCACCTCGAGGAGGAGCTGGGCCTCGGCAGTTACTATCCACACTTGTACAAGATGAACTTCCTCGCCATGGCCGAGAAGAAGGTCATCAACCTGCCGGTCAAGATGGTCAATCCGAAGCAGCCGAACGTCGTCGCTCTCGGCAGCGCGCTTGCCGGAGTGTCCTACAATTCCAAGGTGCTGGCGCCGGACCTCGTCCCCAAATCCTATGAGGACCTGCTCAATCCCAAGCTGAAGAACGGGCAGATCTGGATCGATGTCTCGCAGGCATCGGGTCTTGCCGCGCTCGCCGTCGTGTGGGGCAAGGACAAGGTCCTCGACTACACGAAGAAGCTTGGCGATCAGCGACCGGTGTGGACGACCGGCGCGACGCGGTCGATCACGGCCATGGCCGCCGGCGAATATGCCATCGGCTCGCTCAATCACTACCATTCGGTGATCCGAATCCGTGAGCAGCGCAAGGCGCCCCATGTCGAGGCGGTATTGCTCGAGCCGATCCCGGTTCGGCTCAACAACATCTGGGCGATCAACGAAAAGTCGACCATGCCGGCGTCGGCGGCGCTGTTTGTCGAGTTCGCCGCGAGCGACAAGGTTCAAGAGATCTTCGACAGCGAAGGGCCGATCAAGGCCTCGGTTTTCAAAGCCGGCTCCCTGCCCAACAAGCTCGTCCAAGGCAAGACGATCGCCTTCGTCGGCTGGGACGATGTCGACATGATCGAGCCGCTGCAGAAGCAGATCTTCGAGTCGTGGAAGTTCCCGGTCGCGAAGAAATGACCGCTCCTCTGCGAAGGGACATGGACGGACCGGCACTGCCGGTCCGTCCCGGGCAACTGACCGTCAAGAACCTCGAGAAGGCGTTCGCGTCGCGTCAAGAAGTCGTCCAGGTGATCAGGGACGTCTCATTCTCGATCGAACCGGGACAGTTCTTCACCTTGCTCGGCCCATCGGGCTGCGGGAAGAGCACGACGCTGCGGTGCATCGCGGGTCTGGAACGAGGCGATCGGGGCTACATCGCGGTGGGCAGCCGGGCGCTTGCCGATTCCGAAACGCGCGCGTTCATACCCGCGTCGGAACGCGACTTCGGGATGGTGTTCCAGAGCTACGCGATCTGGCCGCACATGACCGTGTTCCAGAACGTCGCCTTCCCCCTCCAGGCCAACCGCCGTCGTCATCGGCTCTCACGCACGGAGATCGCCGATCGGGTCGCGGAGGCGCTCAACGTGGTTCGGCTGGACCAGCTCAGCGGCCGCATGGCCACCAAACTGTCCGGTGGCCAGCAACAGCGGCTGGCACTCGCGCGGGCGCTGATCACGCGCCCGGAGGTGCTGCTGCTCGATGAACCCCTGTCCAATCTCGACGCCGGCCTGCGCGACCATATGCGGAGCGAGCTCAGAGCGATGCAGCGCCGAACGGGCGTGACGACACTCTATGTGACGCACGATCAGGCAGAAGCCTTCAGCATGTCCGACGTCATCGCCGTGATGGATTCAGGTACCTTGATACAACAAGGCGCGCCGCGGGAAATCTACTCGCGCCCCAGCACCGCGTTCGTCGCCACCTTCGTCGGGCGGACAAACCTGCTTTCGGTCGTGCGACCGCCGGAAGGGGCCAGGACGGGTGTGGTCCCGGTCGAGACCAGCATCGGACCGGTGCTCGTCAATGTCGAAGGCAATCGGCAGATCGGCATGGGCGACTCTATCGTCATCCGGCCCGAGGATTTGCATATCTCGACCGAGGCGCCACCCGCTGGACGTGGCAACGTGTCTCTCGGGCGCGTGCGTCGGCCGACGTTTCTCGGTGAGAACGTCGAGCTGGAAATCGAGATCCGCGGTGAGATCCTGGTCAGTCGGCAGCACTCGCGGCTCGAATTCGCCTCGGGGGAAGAGGTCTATGTCGAGCTGCCGATAGACCGCTGCATCCTTGTGTCCGGTGCCGCAGCAGGGGTCGGGTCTCACATTCGCGGGGCTTCGGCCGAGCACGCCGGATCGGACGGAGACGCCATATAGATTCTGGGAAGGGAGGTTGACGGTGAGATTCGCTACCTTGCGCTCGGGGGAAGTGGTTGCGGCGACGAAAGAAGGCTATCGCCGCGTCGACGTTGCGTCGATGATCGCCGCAATCGAGCAGTACCCTTCCGGCCTGAGGTTTTCCGGCGATCCGATGATGGAATTGCCCGAGACGCTGGCGCCTCCCATCGCCAGGCCATCGAAAATCTGGGCAGCGGCCGGCAACTTCTATCGCGGGGTCAATTCGAAGAGCCCGGACGGCAAGAGCAGCCGGGGCGAGGCGATGACCGCGACGAAGGAAGAGCTTCTCCACTCGATCTTCCTGAAACCGCCGTCCGCAATCATTGGACCCGGCGACAGCATCGTCATCCCGCCGGGCGCCGGGGGCGTCTTTCCCGAGGTCGAGCTCTGCGTCGTCATCGGCAAGCGCTGCAAAGACCTCACCGTCGAGGAGGCCCCGTCGGCGATCTTCGGCTACTCCATCCTGCTCGATGTCACGGCGCGCAACTACGGCCCGGGGAAATCGGGCAAGTCAATGCGCTGCGTCCGCAAGGGCTACGATACCTTCGCACCGTTTGGGCCGGGCATTACCACGCGCGATGAAATTCCCGACCCACAGCGGCTGCAACTGAACCTCTGGGTGAACGGTGAGCTGCGCCAAAGCGCCACCACGGAGACCATGATCAATGGCGTGCCCGAGTTGGTGAGCTTCCTGTCGAAGGTCTGCACGCTCGAGCCCGGCGATCTCATCTCGACCGGAACCCCGGACTCGCCCGCGCACCAGCAGCAGCTGAAGGCCGGTGACGCGCTGATCGCCGAGATCGAAGGCATCGGCAAGATGCGGCTCGGCATCCGCTCCGCCTGAGAGCCAACGACTTTTAGGTCGGCGCCGACGCCGAACGAGGCTCGGCGGAAACCCGACGGCTCCGCGTCGCCTTCGGACTTCGCGTGTGCTCAGCCCGACCTGCTGCCGGCGGCCGCGCCGTTACTCGAACACGCGCTCGACCTGGCTGACGACCGCCTTACCCTTGAGTCCGGCAATGATGCGGGTCAGGTGCTCGAGGTCCCACACCTCGAGCTCGATCAGCATCTCGGTGAAGTCGGAGGCGCGCTGGACCATCCGCAGGTTGTCGATGTTGCCGTCGGCCTCGCCGATCACTTGCGCGATCTGCGCCAGCGTGCCCGGCTCGTTCAGTGCGGTGACGCCGATCTTGGCGGGAAAGCGCTCCGGGTGGTCGGGGTCGATGTCCCACGTCACGTCGATCCAGCTATCCTGCTCGTAGTTCTTGAGGCGGGGCGAGTGGATCTGGAAGATCCTGATGCCCTTGCCGGGCGTCAGCACGCCGACGATGCGCTCGCCGGGGAGCGCGCCGCCCTCCTCGAAGGTGACGGGAACGTCGTTCCTGACGCCGCGGATCGGGATGCCGCCCGGCCGGTCGGCGGTCTCCTGGCCGCTGCCTGTCAATCGGAACTTCAGACCCATGACCTTGGAGAGGTTGAACCAGCCGTCCTGGTTCTGGCTCTGGACCTGTCGGTTCTTCGGCCGCTTTGGCCGCGGCGCAACCCGGTCTGCTGCCTCCGGCGCCACCGCGCGGAGCACGTCGGCGATCAGCAGCTCGCCGCGTCCGACGGCGGCCAGCACGTCCTCCACGGACTTCTGGGCAAGGCGCGGCAGCGAGCGGCGGATCTTGTCGTCGGAATACTCGACTCCCGCCTGCTCGAAACGGGCGGCGATCAGCCGGCGGCCGAGCTCGCAGTACTGGCGGCGGAGCGCGTCGCGGGTGGCGCGGCGGATGGCGGAGCGGGCGCGCCCCGTAACCGCGATCCGCTCCCAGGCGGCCGGCGGTGTGCGGCTGTCGGAGGTCAGGATCTGCACCTCGTCGCCGTTGCGGAGCACGGTCGTCAGTGGCACGTGGCGGCCGTTGATGAGGCCGCCGACTGCCGAGTTGCCGACGTCGGTGTGCACCGCGTAGCCGAAGTCGATGATGGTTGCGCCGCGCGGGAGCGCGATCAGCCGGCCCTTCGGCGTGAAGCAGAAGACCTGGTCCTGAAACAGCTCGAGCTTCGTGTGCTCGAGGAACTCCTCGGGATTGTTGCTGTCGAGCAGCGTCTCGACCAGCTTCCTCAGCCAGACGTAGGGACCGATCTCCTTGTCGCCGGCGCCGGAGACGGCGGTGGCGAGGCCGTCCTTGTAGAGCGCGTGCGCGGCCACGCCGTGCTCGGCGACATCGTGCATGTCGCGGGTGCGCAGCTGCAGCTCGACGCGCTGGTGGCGGGGGCCGACGACGGTGGTGTGGATCGAGCGGTAGCCATTCTGCTTGGGCGTCGACACGTAGTCTTTGAAGCGGCCGGGGACCGCGCTCCAGGTGGTGTGCACGACGCCCAGCACGCGATAGCAGTCGGCGATCGATCCGGCCACGACGCGGAAGGCATAGATGTCGGAGAGCTGCTCGAGCGAGATCTGCTTGTTCTGCATCTTGCGCCAGATCGAGTAGGGCCTCTTCTCGCGGCCCGAGACGTCGGCTGCGAGCGAGACCTCGGCGAGCCGCTCGGCGAGCGCCCTGTTGATCTCCTCGACGAGGCCGCGGTTCTTCTCACTCAGCACGGCGAGCCGCTCGGTCAGCGCCTTGTAGGCCTCGGGGTGCAGCCAGCGGAAGGCGTGGTCCTCGAGCTCCTCGCGCAGCGCCTGCATGCCCATGCGGCCGGCGAGCGGGGCATAGATGTCGAGCGTCTCCTCGGAGGCGCGGGTGCGGCTCGCCGGCGTCATATGCTCGAGCGTGCGCATGTTGTGGAGTCGGTCGGCGAGCTTGACCAGCAGCACGCGGATGTCGCTCGAGATGGCGACCAGCAGCTTGCGGAAGTGCTCGGCCTGCTCGGCCTTCTTGGAGACGAAGTCGAGCTTCCTGATCTTGGTCAGGCCCTCGACCAGCGTACCGATCTCGGGCCCGAACATCTGATCGATCTCGGCGCGGGTGGCGTCGGTGTCCTCGATGACGTCGTGCAGCAGGGCGGTCGCGATGGTGGCGTCGTCGAGCTTCAGGTCGGTGAGGATCGCGGCGACCTCGAGGGGATGGGAGAAATACGGGTCGCCGGAGGCGCGGATCTGATTGCTGTGCGCCTTCATCGCATAGACATATGCGCGGTTGAGCAGCGCCTCGTCGGCCTTCGGATCGTAGGCGAGAACACGCTCGACGAGCTCGTACTGACGCATCATGGTCCGCCCACCTCCTGATCTCCGGCGGACAGCAAGCTCATGCTCGAACAGGGCGGGATCGAGCACCCCGGCCGAGGTGCACAATGGATCGGAGCCGACCGCCGCGCCGGCCCGACGTCAACGGCCGTTGCGGCCGCCCCCGCTGCCGCCGCCGATGCTGGCCGACGGCTCGGTCGGCGTCAGGCTCTCGAGGTTGCGCAAAAGCTGCTCCTCGGTCATCACATCGACGACCGTGTCGGAGGCCTGATCGTCGCGCCCGAGCAACGGGGCACGCCGGTCACTGGCCAGCACCGGGGCCGCCACCGCCTCGGGCTCGTCCACCTCGACGTTCTTCTGAATCGAATGGATGAGGCCCTCGCGCAGATCGTCGGGAGGGATCGTCTGGTCGGCGATCTCGCGCAGCGCAATCACCGGATTCTTGTCGTTCTCGGGCTCGACGGTGATAGAGCTGCCGGTCGCAATCGAACGCGCCCGGTGTGCTGCAAGGAGCACAAGCTCGAAGCGGTTCTGGACCTTGTCGACGCAGTCCTCCACGGTAACTCGGGCCATAGTCCCTGTTCCTTACAGCAGCGCTTCGTGATTTTGGGCAAACCAAGATGCCCGGGCCGAAGTCGAACGCCTCCACCCGGTCACACCTCGCCCTCTTGGCACGAAACCCAGCCCGAATCAAGCTTGCGGCGGACGTCGCCGGGCCGGCGGGGCAGGCGTTTCAAAAGGGTCCGTGCCGAGACACCGCGACAGGGATGACGCCATTCCGGGCGAACCTCGCTGAGCGGCACAAGCACGAACGCTCTCTTGTGTGCTTCCGGGTGTGGCAGGACGAGGTGGGCCCTTCGCTTGCCCGGCGGCCAGCCGATGACACGGCCGCCGTAGTCGACGATGTCGATGTCGAGCGGCCGCGCGCTGCCGGGTCTGCCTCGACGCCGGCCGGCCCGGCGCTCCATGCATTTTAGTATGGTCAGGGTCCGCCCCGGCGCATGAGTGGCATGCGCAATGACGACCGCATTCAGATATCGTGGCTGACGCTGCGGCGCGCCGACTGGCGCCGTCTCATAAAGCGCTGAAATCCCACATATTTTCAAGACCTTTGGCAGCTCCAAGCGAAGAGTGCGGCGGAGCGTTTCCAGCGGCGTGCCCCAGGAGCCAGAGACATTTCCTCCCAGGGCAAGAACGAGGGCTTTCATCGGAATTTTTTTTCCTATATCGTACGGTCGATGTTTACTCCGGTTGCATCTTCCGATCTGCAGCCGCCGTCACGGTATCGCCATTGGAGGCATATCGTGCCCTGTATCGGGTTGGATTCGGCTCCGTGCCGCAGCCTGTAACGAAAGCCACAAAGCAGTGGAGTATCGCTCGAGCGGGCTCCCCGAGGGTGAAAGATGCATTTCTATCAGGACGAGCGCATCGCTCTTTTCATCGACGGTGCAAATCTCTACTCCACCGCGAAAGCGCTGCAGTTCGACATCGACTACAAGCGACTGCTCGCGCTGTTTCGACAAAAGGGGCACCTCGTGCGAGCGCTCTACTACACGGCGCTGGTCGAGGACCAGGAGTACTCCTCGATCAGACCACTGATCGACTGGCTCGACTACAACGGCTACACGATGGTGACAAAACCGACCAAGGAGTTCACGGACTCGCTCGGGCGGCGCAAGATCAAGGGCAACATGGACATCGAGCTCAGCGTCGATGCCATGCGACTGGCGGACAATCTCGATCACATCGTGCTGTTCTCGGGTGACGGCGATTTCAAGAGCCTGGTTGCTGCCCTTCAGCAAAAAGGCAAGCGAGTCAGCGTGGTATCCACTCTGCAGACGCAGCCGCCGATGGTCGCCGACGAGCTGCGCCGGCAGTCGGACCAGTTCATCGACCTTGCCGACCTCGAGCAGCTGATCTGCCGTGATCCCGCCACCCGCCCGCCGCGGACCGAGCGGCCGGAACGCGGGTTCGCCGGCCGGCGCGGCGGTGAATCCTACTCGCGCAGCCCGGTCGAGCCGGTGCCGTTCGAGGACCAGGACCCCGACGACGTGAAAGTCTAGCGGAAGAGGACGAGGGCGGCACTGACGCCGACCCGAGGATGCACCGGGGGAGTGCATGGCGGGCGAAGAGGCCGGATGCGGGGCCGCAGAGCCGCCACGCGACTGTCTGCGCTGTCCGCGCCTTCATGAGTTCCGTCACGCCAACATCGCCGCCGAACCCGACTGGTTCAATGCGCCGGTGCCGTCGTTCGGGGGCAGCGATGCGCGGCTGCTGATCGTCGGGCTTGCGCCGGGGCTCAAGGGCGCCAACCGCACCGGGCGGCCGTTCACCGGCGACTTCGCCGGCGAGCTGCTCTACGGCACATTGCTGGCATTCGGGCTGGCGCGCGGGCGCTATCTCGCCTCGCCCGACGACGGCCTCTCCCTCGTCGATTGCATGATCACAAATGCCGTGCGCTGCGTACCGCCGCAGAACAAGCCGACGCCGGCGGAAATCTCCACCTGCCGCCCGTTCCTCGCCGCGCGGATCGCGACGCTCGGCAATCTGCGCGTCGTGTTGGCGCTCGGCCGGATCGCGCACGACAGCACGCTGACAGCGCTCGGGCTCAGGGCGCGCGCCTTTCCCTTCGCCCATGGTGTGCGGCATGCCGTCAGCGACAGGCTCGCGCTCTACGACAGCTTCCATTGCTCCCGTTACAACACCAACACTGGCAAGCTGACCGAAGCGATGTTCCGCAGCGTGTTCGAGGCGATCCGCGACGAGCTTCGCCGGCCCTGACAGCGGTGGCTCGGCGGGGCGCTCAGATGATCGTACGCCGGACGCGGGCGGTGATCCATTCGCTGACGATGACGGTCACGAGGATCATCAGCAGAATCACGGTCACCTGCGGCCAGGCCAACGTGTTCAACGACGACTCGAGCGCCAGGCCGAGACCGCCCGCGCCGACCAGGCCCAGGACCGTCGACTCGCGAATGTTGATGTCCCAGCGAAACACCACGATCGTCGCGAACGCCGGCAGGATCTGCGGCGCGATGCCATAGTCCATCACTTGCGATGCGCCGGCGCCGGTCGCGCGGATGGCCTCCACCTGACTCTCGTCGATCTCCTCGATCGCCTCGTAGAGCAGCTTGCCGATGAAGCCGATGGAGCGCAGCGCGATGGCGATGACGCCGGCGAGCACGCCCGGTCCCAGCACCGCCACCAGCAGCAGCCCCCATATCAGCGAGTTGATCGAGCGCGAGGCGACGATAATCAGCAGGGCGACGGGCCGGATGAACCATACGCTCGGCGTCGTGTTGCGCGCCGCCAGGAAGGCGAGCGGCGTGGAGATGAGCACGGCGAGCAGCGTCCCGAGGGTTGCGATGTTGAGCGTATCCCACAAGGGCAGCCAGAGCCGGCCGGCGTACTCCCAGCGCGGCGGCAGCATGCGGCCGAAGATGTCGGCGGCCTGGCGCGGCGCATCCTCGACAAATGCCCAGATGGTGCTCGCCGTCATGACGCGCCAGCAGAAGGCGGTGAGCGCAACGAGCGCGAGCCAGCCGATCCAGCGCAGGGTCTGCTGCCGGCCGGTGAGGTCCCGCCAGGTCTCAGGATTGCCATCGGCGGAACGCGAGACCGGCATCAGGCAAACCTCCGCCGGATGGCGCCCGAGGCGTACTCGCTGGTCATGACGATTCCGATGATGAGCAGCAGGATCGCCGCGGCGCTGTCGAACTCGTATCTGTCGAACGCTGTGTTGAGCGTGGCCCCGATGCCGCCGGCTCCGACGATGCCGATCACCGAGCTTTCGCGGAAGTTGATATCGACCTTGTAGGCCGTCAGGCCGACAAGACGGGGCATCACCTGGCTGAGGACGGCGAAATCGATCACCTGCCAGAAGCCGGCGCCGGTCGAGCGGATCGCCTCGACCTGATCAGGATCGATCTCCTCGATGTCATCGGCAATGAGCTTGGCCAGGAAGCCGACGGTCGAGACCGACAGTGTCAGGAAGCCGGCGAACGGCCCGAAGCCGAACATGGCGACGAAGAAGATCGCAACGATGATCTCCTGGAACGCCCGAGCGGCGGCAATCACCGCGCGGCAGGCGGTATAGAGCCACAGCGGAGCGATATTGCGCGCGGCGCCGAGGCCGAACGGAATCGACAGGATCACGCCCGCCACCGTGGCGGTCACCGTCATGGTCAGGCTTTCGATCATGCCCGCCTCGATGTCGCTCCAGCGCGAGACGAAGTCGGGCGACAGGAACCCTGTAAACAGGCGTCCGGCGCGCTGCGCGCCCTCGGCAATACGGACCCAATTGATCTCGATCGAGCCCAGCGCAAGGACGAGATAGACGAGCGCGGCAGTGGTCAGCGTCCAGCGCACCCACGCCGAGCCGATCATCGAGGCGGGGCGCCATGTGCGGCCGCCGGACAAGGACGGAGCGGCGAGCCCTGCGTCCATCTTTCACCGTACCGTGATCGCGAGGTCCGGCTTCAGCGGGAGCGCCGACGCCCTGCCATCGACCTCGTCGTCCTCGGCCTCGGCAGCCGCGGTCCGGCTCCAGTCCTCCTCGCCGTAGATCGTCGTCAGCACCTCGGGCGTGAGACCGCTGGCCGGCCCGTCGTAGACGACCTCGCCCCCTCGAAGGCCCACTATGCGCGGCAGGAACATCTGCGCCAGCATCACGTCGTGGATATTGACGATGGCGGCGAGATTGCGTTCCGCGCACAACTCAGTGAGCAGCCGCATGACCTGGCGCGAGGTCTTCGGATCGAGACTTGCGGTCGGCTCGTCGATCAACAGCAGGTCGGGCTCCTGGACTAGGGCGCGGGCTATGCCGACACGCTGGCGCTGGCCCCCGGACAGCGCATCGGCCCGCTTGTCGATGTGATCGAGCAGCCCGACGCGGTCGAGCAGAGCGAAGGCGCGGTCGATGTCGGACTGCGGGAACCGCCGACGCCAGCTCGCCCAGAAGCCGACGTAGCCCAGCCGCCCTGAGAGCACGTTCTCCATGACGGAGAGCCGCTCGACGAGCGCGTACTCCTGAAAGATCATGCCCATGCGGCGGCGGGCGCGGCGCAGCTCTGCGCTGCCCAACCGGGTCAGCTCGAGGTCACCGAGAAAGGTCCTACCCGACGTCGGCTCGACCAGGCGGTTGACGCAACGGATCAGCGTCGACTTGCCGGCGCCCGAAGGACCGATGAGGCCGATGATCTCGCGCTTGCCGACATTGAAAGAGACGCCGCGCAGGGCGGCGTCTCCGGTGCGATAGCGTTTCGTCAGGCCTTCAATCCGCAGCATGTCGCGTTCCGAGTGCGATCACTTGCACTCGTACTTCACGCCCAATGCCTTGTCGATGTCACGCACGACCTCCCAGTGCTTCTTGTACGTGATCGGGATGAATTTCTGCTGCGGCGGCTCGGTCTTTTCGAACTCCTTCAGGAGGTCGGTGCCCTCCCACTTGAAGGAGAAGAACGCCGCCTTGATTTTTGCCGCCAGATCCGGCTTCAGGTTGTGGACGTAGCCGTAGCCGCTGGTCGGGAAGGTCTGCGACTTGTAGATGACCTTCATCTGATCCGGCTTGACCACGCCGCGCGCGACCATGCGCTGCTTGACGGAGTTGGCGATGGCCGCCGCCGGATAGTCCTTGTTGGCGACGCCGAGGATCGAGTTGTCGTGCTTGCCCGAAAATACCGGCTCATAGTCCTTGCCGGCCTCCAGCTTGAACTTGTCGCGCAGCAGCGCCGAGGGCGCCTTGTAGCCCGAGTTCGAGCTCTCCGAGGTGAACGCCATCTTCTTGCCCTTGACGTCCTCGACCTTCTCCACGCCCGAGCCCGGATAGTTGATGATCTCCATCTCGTATCCGAACTCATCTTTCGTCGAAGCCATCATCGTGAACGGCACGAAACCGGCACAGTTGACCGCAAGCGGGTTCGAGCCGGTGTTGAAGCCGGACACATGCAGGCGCCCGGCGCGCATCGCCTCGAGCTGGGCGGCGTTCGACTGCACGGGGAAGTACTGGACCTTCTTGCCGGTCTCCTTCTCCAGGTGCTTGACGAAACCTTCCCACACCTTGGCGTAGACCGCCGGGTCCTCCACCGGCGTGTAGGAGAAGACCAGCGTGTCGGGATCGATCCAGTCCTTGGGGTTGGTCGGTGCATCGGCGACGAGGTCGCCGTCGGCATCCTTGAACCGCGGGTCGAGCGCATCGGCGGGCGGAACGGCGAGCGCGCACGCGGCCAGCAATCCCAGAGCAAGCGTCAGTCGATATCGCATAGTGTCGTCTCTCCTTGTCGAGGCGACGCACCCTACTTGCGGTTTGTGACACTCTCTCAAAATGCCCCACATCGGCTGTCGGGCTTCCGCCGGACTTCAGCGCCGAGCTACAGCGTCCCCCGCAGCCGCGACTCGACGGCATAGCCGACCTTGGCCGCGTACCAGGCCAGCACCTCGCGGGCGTGAGCATCGGGGGGATGCACGGGATAGAACACGGACTCGATGACACCGTCGCTGAGCGCGAGGGTGAGGCGCTTCAGGTAGCGCTCGCCGACCGTCTCGAACGTTGGAAGCCGAAGCGCGTGGGCGAGCGCGAAGCCGTGATCGCTCACGAGCGGATAGCCGAGCCGGAGACGGGAGGCGAGCTCGCGCTGATAGTCCGTCGCCTGTGTGCTCAGACCGAACACCGCGATACCGAGATCGGCGAACGCCGTCAGCAGATCCCGGAAGCCTTCGGCCTCGGGCGACGAGCCGTGGGCGCCGGGAATCTCGTCCCAGCCGGGCGGGTTCGGCAGGCCCGGCCGTCCGGTCCAGGGGTAGCAGAAGAGGACGGCACGGCCGGGAAGCCGGGCGAACGAGACATTCTCCGCCGCCGTCGTGGGCAGCGCGAGGTCCGGCATGCGCAGGCCGCGCACGAGGTGGCGGGCGCCGCCGTCGTCGACAGGCGCCGGCCACGGCCAGGCCGTCACTGCGGCCGCCTCGGATTGGCCTTCAGCCATGCGAGCACGTCGGCGGCGTTCCGGTCCGGAGGAAACACCGGATAGAACACCTTGACGATGCGGCCGTCATCGATGACGAGGGCGAACCGCGCGGTCAGCGTATGACCGGCCACCTGCATGGTCGGCAGTTTCAGTGCGCGCACCAGCCCGAGCTTCTCATCCGAGAGCAGCGGGAACGGCAG
Source organism: Hyphomicrobiaceae bacterium (assembly GCA_044867545.1). Lineage (GTDB taxonomy): Bacteria > Pseudomonadota > Alphaproteobacteria > Rhizobiales > Hyphomicrobiaceae > DATLZB01. Next base: position 13,571 of record JBIOVC010000295.1, read on the forward strand.
GTGCAGCCGCTCGACCGCCTCCTGCTGGTACAGCGTGTCCTGGGTCGAGAGGCCGTAGACGTGCGCGGCGCCGGCCGCCTCGAGCTCGGCGTGGAGGTCGCGGAAGGCGCAGCTCTGCGGCGTGCAACCGCGCGCGCCCGGTACTTTGTCCCAGTCGGGTGCGAGGCTCGGCTGGCCGGGGCGGCCGGTGCGCGGATAGGCGAAGACGACCGTGCGGCCCTTGAGCTTGCCGAGCGAGACGGTGGAGCCGTCGGTGGCGGCAAGCGCCACGTCCGGGACAACGGCGCCCGTTAGATGGCGCGCGGCGCCGTCATCGACGGGGGCAGGCACCTTCGACCAGTCGATGGATGCCAGATTGGGCTGTGCGGGTGAGACCATCGCTGCCGACCTCCTACGTTTCCTCCGATCGCCGATGATAGCGGGCGGACGCCGAAGGAGCGAGGGGCGGGAAGCCGAAGCATCAGCGTGGCGCGGCGGCACTTCAAAGCCACCGCGGAGCGCGTATAGAGTTTGCGCACGAGATGAACCGGGGGAATACCAGGAGAATTGATGAAGGGGTTGCTTGCCCGCGTCCTCGGCGCGGCAGTCGTGGTGCGCGGCGTCAGCGGACTTCTCGTGTATGGCGCCCTGCTCGCCGTGCATGCCGTTGATGGACGTGGCGTTCCGATACCGGGCGTGCCGGCCTTCGCGCTCTGGATCAACGAGTTCTGGCTGCAGATCGGCTGGCTGCCGCCGCCGTGGTTCCCCGACTTCCTGTAC
>JBIOVC010000296.1:0-3186 GCA_044867545.1 Hyphomicrobiaceae bacterium
TGATAACGGCGAGCGAAACCACCATCAGCATCTCGGGTGGGCCGAACATCAACGCCACCGATGCCATGGGAACGATCAGGAAAATCAAGAAGCAGGCGCCAATGATGTTCCCGGTGGTGGTGGCGCCGAGCGAGGCGCCGAGCGCATGGTCCGCTTGGCCCGCCTTGGCCATGCGGTGCCCGTCGAACATGACCGGGACCGAGCCGCCGCCCCCCGGGATGCCGAGCAGTATGGAGGTGATCGAGCCGCCGAACGCGACGCCCGTGTAGAGCGAGCAGAGCAGCACGAGCGTTTGAAGGTCTGACAGCATCATGGTGAACGGCAGCGCCAGCGCTATCGTCGTCGCTCCGCCGATACCCGGCAGGATGCCGGGTATCATGCCGATGCTGAGCCCGACGATCATGAGGCCCAGCAGGTCGGGCCGCATCAGCGTCATCAATGAGGCGAGAGCTTCCTGCACCATCTTTCCGTACCCGGAGCTGCAAACGCTAGAAGCGCACGCCCAGCATGACGCCCATGATCAAGTAGATGGCCGCCGTGCCGAGCCCTCCCTGAGCCAGCAGAGCGATCGGCCTGCGCTCGCCAACCAGGTAGGATGCGGTCACAAGATACGCGGCTGTGCTGATGATAAAGACGACGTCGCCCTGCAATGCCACGACCGCGTAGACGAGCGTGGCGGCGACGACAAGGCTCGCGCCGCCCTCTGTTCCCGGACGAAAACGCTGACGCCACGGGGTCGGCGAGGATGCACTGCGGAGCTCGCCGGCGAACCATGCGCGCAAGACCGGCCATACGTCCCGAACGCCGACCATCAGGAGCAGCACCCAGATGATCGCGAACACCGGCCGGAGGAACAGGAGATTGAGCTCCGGATCGACGATATCGCGGAGGCTCCAGGCGTAGGCCACCGAGCTGACCAGGATGACCACCGGCATGACGAGATCGAGCAGCGGATGATAGCCCCTGTCGGGTATCTCATGCCTGCCCGGCTCTTTGAGCGGCTGGTCCATGCTGTGCGTCCTCCCCTGCCGGGCGGCACCTTTGGTCTGTGCCGCCTCGTTTGCAGTCTCGATCAGGAATCTCGAATAGAGCAGGTCAGCCGCCGAACTCCTTTCTCGACTTGATCGATCCCTCGTAGAGCTGGCGTATCAGCTCATTGGCCTCTGTCGGCGTCATGAACTGCGTAGCGGGCGCTTGGCCGGTCTTCTTCAGAACTTCCTGATAGGCCGCATTGTGGAACGCCGCCTTGTAGCTGTCCACAATCTGCTTGTAGCGATCCGGGTGCTTGGTCTTGAGGCTCGCGCGAACGGCAACGATCCGGGCCGTGCCGAGATTGGCGATGGGCTCGACGCCGAACTTCTTCGCGAGCTCGTCGATGGTCGGAACGTCGGGAAGGAAGTGGAGCCGCTTTGGCGCCGCGACAGCCAGGACGCGAACCTTGTCGCCGAGCTCGGCGAAGTCGCCCGCCGCGGTGCCGAGCTTGATGTCGACGTGACCGCCCATCAGGGCGGTGTCGGACGATGCGCCGCTGTCCTGCGGCACGAAACGGACCTGCAGGCCGAAGGACTTGGCCCACAATTTGCCGACCAGGGCTGCGGAGCCAGAACTCGGAGAGCCCCACGAAAGTGAGCCGGGCTTTGCCTTCGCTTCCTTGATCAGGTCATCGATGGTCTTGAATCTCGAATCGGCGCGAACTGTGATCGATGTCGGGTCGAACTGCTGAACGTTGATGACCTCGAGATCATTCAGTGTGAACGTGTCCGTCTTCTGCAGCGCGGTCGTCAGGTGCGCCTCGGTGCACACCATGATGGTGTAGCCGTCGTCGGGGCGGCTCATGAAGTAGCGGACGCCCGTCACGCCGCCGCCGCCTTCCTTGTTGTCGATCACAAAACCCTTGCCGATTGCCGGTTCCCAGAACTGCGAAAGCTGGCGGGAAAGGGCGTCGATCGAGCCGCCGACCGCCGCCGTGACGACGATGCTGATCGGCTTCTCCGGGTATTGCGCGAGCGCGGGCCCTGCCAGGAACGCCGCACCGAGGGCCACCCCTGCGATGCCAACAAGTACTCTCAACCGCATAGGCATTGTTCCTCCCCGAGGATAGTTGACAGTCTTTTCGGTTTCGTCCTGCCCGAGATCTACTCCGCCGCCTCGACATGCTCCGATCGCGACCAGCTGCGAACGCCGGCAAGGTCCGGTAGACGCATATTCAGGATCTCGATCTCGTGCGTCGCCTCCAGCACTGCCTTGTCGCCGGGCTCGAGATAGACGGTCGTATGGGCTCGCAGCGGGTCGCTCTTGGCGCCGCCCTTGATCTTTCCTGTCCCCGAGACCACGAAAAGAATGTCGCGCTTGCCGGTCATGGAGAGGACGGCGCCCGGATCGAGCTTCAGGAATCGCGCGGACGCCTGGCGCTCGGTGAAGGCACCCATCTGCTTTTCGCAAGCGCCCGCGACGCCCTCGACCGGCACCCAGTCGAACGCGTCCGGGTGCATGAGGATCGGCACGTCGTAGCGCGGCTTGGGGTAGACCATGGGCCGGCCGGAGATGTGCTCCCAGATCGCCTGGAAGCTGTCGAGGTTGCGCTTGCCGGGGACGCCTTCGTTGCGGAAGAACACGCCATCCTTGAAGTGACCGTACTTCTTCATCTCCTCCTGAGCGGCCATTACCGCCTTGCGCCCGGGATAGCCGCTGCCACTCGCGCCGCCGCACTGCAATACCAGCATCTTGAGCGTCTGGCCCGGATCCTGGGTCTGCGGGCCGTAGTGCACGCCTTCCGGGAAATAGCCGATCATGCCGGGCTTCAGCTTGCCCGTGCGGCCGTAGTCGGCGATGCCCTCGAGCTGATAGCGGAACTGCTCGAAGTTGTGGCGGTGACGGGGCGAGAAGCGCCCGGGCGTCCGGGCAATGATCAAGGAGAAGTTGTCGACCGGCGAGGCGTCGTCGCCCTCGACCAGGTGCGTGTACACGGAGCTACCGCCGCGATGGAACGATGCGGGCTTGCCTTCGATCTTGTCGGCCTGAACAACTTTCATCGCTTCCTCATTGTTTTTCGTCTGCACCCGATGCACCTGTGGGATCCTGATTGCGGCCCCCTCTGGAATCCTACTCCGCCGCTTCCGCCTGCGCTGGTCTCGAGTCCTGCCGAGCCGGCAGACCGGCGAGATCGGGCAAGCCGAGATGCAGTAT
>JBIOVC010000297.1:0-3083 GCA_044867545.1 Hyphomicrobiaceae bacterium
GCGATCGGGTAGAGGGCAAGCTTCATGCCCATGCCGCCCCCGATGTACATGGAGCGGCCCGACAGGAACTGCGGCCAGTCCGTCGCCCCGCGCCACAGCATGACGCCCTGCCAGCTCGGCGGTCCCTCGTTGCGATAGAACGCCCGGCGCACCGCGGAGTGGATGCCGTCCGCCCCCACCAGTACCTCGGCCCGCACCGTCTCGCTCGATGTGCCGAAGGTCGAATCGACGAAGTGGGCCGTAACGCCACCCTCGGCCTGGACGAAGCCGGCGAGGCGCCAGCCCGTGCGCACCGACCGGGTGCCCAGCCGCGCGATCACCGCATCGCAGATGAGCTTCTGCAGCCGTCCGCGGTGCACGGAGAACTGCGGGTACTCGAAGCCGGCATCGGTGCCGCGCGGCTCCCGCCAGATCTCCTGGCCCAGGCGGTTGATGTAGGTCAGCTCCTTGGTGCGGATTGCCGCCGCGTCCAGCGCCGGCAGCAGGCCGAGCGCGGCAAGCTCCTTGATGGCGTGCGGCAACGTGTTGATGCCGACGCCGACCTCGCGCACCTCGCTCGCCTGCTCGTAGACCACGCACTTGATGCCACGCGCCTTGAGCATCAGCGCCAGTGTCAACCCGCCGATCCCGGCGCCTGCAATGAGAACTGTCATGGCTTCATGTCCCGGTGGGTTGGGGCGACTAGTTCGGCTCTTCCGGAGGCGGCAGGAAATCGACCTCGTGCTTGGCCGACAGGGCGACGACCTCCGCCGGCGTCTGCTCGGCCATGTTGTGGATCGCCCAGAACAGGTCGTAGAGGCGACGCGTCGGCGACACCCAGAACAGGCACTTCACCGCGTAGCCGGACTTGTTGAAGATGCCGTGCGGCAGGCCCATCGGCATGCGCACCAGGTCGCCGGCGTTGGCAACGACCGTCTTGCCGTCGAGCATCAGCTCGAACTGGCCCTCCAGCATGTAGATGAACTCGTCCTGCGTCGGGTGAATGTGGGGCGGCACGAAGGTCTCGGGCGGGAACGTCGCATGCCAGGAGAATGAGCTCTCGCTGATCTGCTTGGGCACATAGGTCTGCCCCAGGATGTTCCATGCGATATGGTCGAACCCTTCGCCGGCCTTAGTGATCCCAGGCGGCATGCTCAGGCCGACCTTCGCGACTATGGGCGACATCATCATGGCGTCCGTCCTTTCCGTCCGCATGTTGTTTCCACTCGTAACGGCGAGCACAGGCCTCTCCGCGACCGGGCGGCCGGGGACAGGCTCTGCGCCGGTGCCGACATGCAGGTAGCGCTCTTTGACCGACTCGTCGGCGCTCAACTCCGCGCCGGTGCCGCTCCAGGCGACCCGCCCCTTCTCGATCACCAGATGACGGTCGGCCAGACGCGTGAGCGCCTCGACGTTCTTGTCGATCACGACAATCGCCTCGCCCTCGGCCTTGAGATGGGCGAGGCAGGCCCAGATCTCGGCCCGGATCAGCGGCGCCAGACCCTCGGTCGCCTCGTCGAGGACGAGCAGCTTCGGATTGGTCATGAGCGCCCGACCGATGGCCAGCATCTGCTGCTCGCCGCCCGAGAGCTGGCTGCCGAGGTTGTGCCGCCGCTCGGCGAGACGGGGGAGCAGATCGTAGACCGTCGGCAGGGTCCAACGCGGTGCGCCGAAACGTGCCGCAGCCGTCGCCACCAGGTTCTCCTCGACGGTGAGCGTGGGGAACACCTGGCGCCCTTCGGGGACGAGGCTCAGGCCGCGCTGCCCGATGACGTAGGGTGGCCGGCCCGTCAGGTCCTCGCCCTCGAAGACGACGCGGCCAGCGCTCGGACGCAGCAGGCCGAACAGCGCGCGCACCGTGGTCGTCTTGCCCATGCCGTTGCGGCCCAGCACAGCCAGCGCCTCGCCCGCGCCGACCTTGAGATCGACGCCGAACAGAACCTGCGCTCCGTCGTATCCGGCCTCCAGCCTCTCGACCTCGAGCATCACGCCCCCTCCTCCCCAAGGTAGGCCTCGCGCACGGCCTGGTTGGCCTGGATGGCGACCGGCGAGCCCGTGGCGATGACGCGGCCGTAGACCAGCACGCTGACACGGTCTGCCAGAGCGAAAACGGCGTCCATGTCGTGCTCGACGAGAACGATGGTAAGCTCGCGCTTGATCTCAGCGAGCAGGCGGATGCTGGCTCGCGATTCGTCCTGCCCGAGGCCGGCGAGCGGCTCGTCGAGGAGCAGGAGCCTCGGCCGCAGGGCAAGCGCGATGGCGATCTCGAGCAGCCGCTTCTCGCCGTGCGAGAGGCTGCCGGCCTGCACATGCGCCCGCCGCTCCAGGCCGACACGTTTGAGCGCAGCGAGCGCGGCCGCGTTCAGCTCCTCCTCGGCGCTCGCCGGCTTCAGGAAGCGGAAGCTTGATCCGGTGCGGGCCTGGGCCGCGAGCGCCACGTTCTCCAGCGCCGAGAAGGCCGACAGCACGGAGGTGATCTGGAACGAGCGCACCAGCCCCTTGCGGGCACGACTCGCCATGTCGAGCCGCGTCACGTCCTCGCCATCGAACCGGATGCTTCCCGCATCGCTTGGCAGGAGGCCCGAGAGCTGGTGAATCAGCGTGGTCTTGCCGGCGCCGTTGGGGCCGATCAGTGCGTGCAGCTCGCCGCAGGCGAAGTCGAGGGATACCCCGTCGCTAACCACCAGCGAGCCGAAGCTCTTGCGCAGGCCCTCGACCGTAAGCAGGGATTCAGCCATCGCACCTGCCTCTGAGGCGCGCCATGAGCCCTACCAGGCCACCCTTGCCTTCCAGCACGACCAGCATCAGGATCGGGGCGAAGATGAGCTTCCAGTGCTGCGTCAGGCTCGACAGCGCCTCCTCGAGCAGCAGGAAGGCAAGGGCGCCCAGGATGGGCCCATGCAGCGTGCCGAGCCCGCCGAGGATCACCATCACCAACAGCTCGGCGGAGCGTTGCCACGTCATGTAGGCGGGGGAGACGAACTCCGCTTGGTTGGCAAGCAGCACGCCTGCCACCGCGCACATCGCGCCGGCGATGATGCAGGCCACCAGCTGGTAGGGAAACGGAGCGAAGCCGATCGCCTGCATGCGGACCGGGTTCTCGC
>JBIOVC010000298.1:0-7518 GCA_044867545.1 Hyphomicrobiaceae bacterium
CAGCGGTGGGCCGGCTGCTCGGGCTGTCCGCCTTGAAGATGCGCAACGCCTTGGGGCTCGCCGGAAGCCAGGCTGCCGGAACCTGGGCGTCGTGGGGAACACCCACCGTCAAGTTTCATCAGTCGCGTGGAGCGGCTTCGGGCCTGATGGCCGCTCTCCTTGCCGAGCGCGATTTTACCGCCTCGGCCGACATCCTATGTCATCCGGACGGCGGCATCCTCGCCGCCTATTCGGACGGCGGCCGACCGGCGGCGATCATCGACGGCCTGGGCAAGCATTTCGAGCTCGGCGAGGTCGCGCTCCGCCTATGGCCCGGTGGAACGCCGTTGCAGCCGACCTTGACCGCGGTGTTCAAGTTGATCGAGGGTAAGCAGCCGCCGTTCGATCGGATCGAGCGGGTCGGGATCGAGGTGTCCGCCGACGTGCACGAGGCGCATGCGCGTTTTGTTCAGCCCAAGGGCGTGTTCGAGGCGCTCCTCTCCTTCCAATTCGCTGTCGCCGCGGCGCTGCGCGACCGCCAGTTCTGGCTGACGTCGCTCGATGCATCGACGATCGACAACGCCGAGCTCAGGCGCTTCATGCGCGAGCGGATGGAGCTCGTGGCACGGCCAGAGCTCAACAGGGAAAAGAGTCGCGTCACCCTGCACATGGCCAATGGCGATACCTATTCGGCGGAGGCGGACGCCGCCAAGGGCACCAGCCGGAATCCGGCTACTCTCGCAGACGTCATGGCCAAGTTCCGTCATTGCGCCGCGGGCCGGCTGAGCAAAAGCGGCACCGACCAACTCCTCGACCTGCTCGCCGGGATCGAGAGCCAGAAGAATCTCGCCAAGCTTTTCGAACTGCTGCGCTCGGCAGGCAAGCGTACATGAATCGGGAGGGGATGGATGGGCCTTGATGTCCGCGATCCGCGGGTGACGTCTATCGTCAAGCGTGATGCCGTGGTCGAGCGGCTCGCGGGCGGCTTCGACTTCACCGAAGGACCGGTTTGGCATCCCCACAAGAAGTTCCTCGTATTCAGCGACATGCCGGGCGACCACATGCGCCGATGGTCGCCGGACGAAGGCATCTCGACCTTCCGCAAGCCCTGCAACATGGCGAACGGGAACGCCTATGATCGGCAGGGGCGGCTCATCACGTGCGAGCATGCCTCAAGCCGTGTGACGCGCACCGAGCACGACGGGACGATCGTTCCGCTTGCGACCCACTACAAGGGTAAGGAGCTCAACAGCCCGAACGACATCGTGGTGCGCAGCGACGGCACCATATTCTTCACCGATCCGGAGTTCGGCAGGCGCGAGCGGTTCGGCGTGCCGCGCAAGAGCGAGCTCGAGTATCGCGGCGTCTATCTCATTCGTCCCGGCGGCGAGCTGCGCCTGCTGGCGGACGACTTCGGGCAACCCAACGGCCTGTGTCTCTCGCTCGATGAGAAACGGCTGTTCGTCAACGATTCACCGCGGCGGCACATTCGCGTCTTCGATATCCAGGATGACGCCTTGAGCGGCGGCGATGTCTGGGCGGAAACCGGCGGCAAGGAGGGCGAGCGCACGCCAGACGGGATGAAGATCGACACCGCGGGCAACCTCTTCTGCGTCGGTCCCGGCGGCATTCACATCTTCGACGGCAAGGGCGAGCGTCTCGGGGTTATCCTGGTGCCGGAGAACGTCGCAAACTTCGCCTGGGGGGAGGACGATCTGAAGTCGCTGCTGATCACCGCTTCGAGCTCTCTCTACCGTCTGCGGGTCGAGGTGCCGGGTCTGCCGGCGTTCTGATCGAGGGCTTTCGAGCCATGGCCGCATAGGCACAGCGGGCGCCGGAGAAGGGTCGGTCGAGGCGGGCGGTCCTCGACATACTGGCATACCGATGCTATAACGCGATCAAACTACAAAAACGTAATAAATACGGGAGGATTCTCGATGCGTACGGCGTGCGGGCAGCCGCCCAGATCAGCGATGATCAGGTGGAGCCCATGCCGGTGAGGCTGCTGCGGATCGTCGGACGCTATGTCCTGGTCTACGGCGTGGCGCTGATCATCCTGTTGCCGTTCATCTGGGTCGCGATTTCGGCTTTCAAGCCGGAAGCGGAGCTCTTGCGCTACCCGCCGACCCTGCTCCCCGAACGCTGGACGCTCGACAACTTCACGCAGTTCTTCGGGGCGACGTCGTTTCACGTGGCGATGTTCAACTCCGGCATGCTCGCCGCCGGCACGACGGTGCTGGCGATGGCCGTGGCTGCACCCGCTGCCTACGTGCTCGCGCGCTATCACACGCCCCTGTTCGAGGGGATCGCGCGCCTCTTCGTCTACGTCTACATGATCCCGTCGATCCTGCTGGTCCTGCCGATCTACAAGATTGCCTTCACTCTCGGCATGGCGAACAACCTTTGGGGGCTCACGCCGATCTATACCGCGCTGGTCCTGCCGCTCATCCTGTGGACCCTCCGCTCCTTCTTCGCCGGCATCCCGGTGGAACTGGAGGAAGCGGCGATGATCGATGGCGCAAACCGCTTCCAGGCATTCTGGAAGGTTGCGCTGCCACAAGCGGTGCCCGGCATGATCGCAACCGGCATCGTCGCCATCAACATCGGCTGGAGCGAATACCTGTTCGCCGCCACGCTGCTCACCAGCCCGGAGAATATGACCATCAGCCCGCGGCTGGAAAGCTTCATGGGCCGCGGACTTTACAACTGGGGCTGGCTCATGGCCGGAGCGCTGGCGGTGACGGGACCGCTGATCGTGCTTTCCGGCTTGCTGCAGCGCCATCTCGTGGCCGGATGGGGAGCCGGCGCGCTGAAAGGCTAGTGGTCCGCCTGAGGATCGGTGCCCTCGGGAGAACGGCCGCAACAACGTACCGACAGAAGCGGAGGAGAAGAAATGAAACGAACACTGCCTGGCTGGCTCAAATGGACGGCCTCTGCGCTGTCTCTTCTGGCCGCCGTGACTGCTGCCGACCAATCCTCGGCGCAGGACAAGAAGGTCAAGATCGTTCCGTTCCTGACGGCGGAGAGCTCGCCGGAGGCGGTCGGACAGCTGCTCGCAATCATCAAACAATTCGAGAAGGAGAACCCGGACATCGGGATCGAGCTCCAGCTGACCTCGAACGACAACCGTGGACCGCGCATCATCAACGCGGTGTCTGTCGGCGAGGAGCTCGGCATCTTCGAGATCGAGCGGCGACTCGTTCCCGACTTCACCCAGGCCGGCTACCTGCTTCCGCTCGACAGCATCGTCGAGAAGATCGGCGTCGACAAGTTCATCCCCGGATCGCTGCTGTACTGGCCCTGGGACGGCAAGCTCTACCAATTCACGTCGGATCTCTCGGCGGCCACTCTCTACTGGCGCAAGGACCTGTTCCAGAAGGCGGGCCTCGCCGAGCCGGATAGCTATGAGCGGTTGCTCGAGGCGTCAGAACGCCTGCATGGACAGGACGGGGTATCCGGAAACGCGTTCGAGGCGTCGAACCGGGGCGGCGTGCAACGCTTCGTTACGTTCCTCTGGCAGAATTGCGGCGACTTCTACACCAAGTCGGGTGAAGTGGCGTTCGATCGCCCGGGATCACGCAAGGCCGTCGAGGACTATGCCGCGCTCAACAAGTTCGCGCCCAAGGACAGCCACTCGTGGGGTGCGCTCGATCCGGTCAATGCCTTCGTCGCCGGGCGCGTCGCGCTGGCGCTGTTCCCGGGGCGGCTCGGCTATCAGGTCGGCACCAAGGCGCCGAAGATCGCCGCGGTGACCGGCAATCGCGAAGCCCGTGTCGCGCGCGGCGGCAAGGGCCCACGGGTGACCTATGGCGCGGTGACGAGCTATGCGATCGGCTCGACCGTCAAGAATCCCAACGAGGCCAAGAAATTCTTGGAATACCTTCTGACCGGCGACCGGCTGCTCAAGTTCGCGATGGGAGTTCCGGGACACATCGCGCCCGCCATCAAGGACGTTCAAAAGCAGCTGCTCGAGCAGGATGACCCCTACATCAAGACGCACAAGGACTGGGTCCAAACCATTCTCGAAGCCACGACGTACTTCAATGCCGAAGCGCAGAACATGGGCTCCATCGCAGCGGACTGCAAATTCGACAAGTCCTTCGTGCCCATGCCCTGGTCATCGCGGGTGATGGGCCAGCAGCCGGTGGTCTCCACGCTGTTCCAGAAGGTCTCGCTACAGAAGACGCCGGTGGACGAGGCCTACCAGGGGGCGGTGAAGAGCTTCCGCACGGAGATGGAGAAGTGGAAGCAGGAGAACACCTGGTTCAAGGCGCCGGATCCGAACTGGCGTCCGCCGGGCACCCGGTAGCTCGCTGCCTAATCTAGACCAACCGCTTCGGCTCGTCCGTACGTAGCACGTGGGGTGCGCAGCTCATGACCGCTTCCCAGGTACACGACGCTGGGGCCGTAACCCAGGCCGGGCCGAAGCGGAGCCGTTGGCGAAAATCCGGCAACACATTCGCACTGCTGATGGTGACACCGGCAGTGCTCGTTCTCTTTCTCGTGATGATCTACCCGGCGTTCGTCGCGCTGCAGTCGAGCTTCTATCGCATCGTCACGATAACGCGGAAGGAGACCTACGTCGGCCTTGGCAACTACGCGGAGGTGCTGAGCTCGGAGGAATTCTGGACCGCGTTCAGGCTGACCGCAGCGTGGACGTTCGGCGCGATGGTCACTCAGATGGTCGCCGGGATTGCCGTCGCGCTCGTCCTGCACAAGCAGGTCAAGGGACGCTCGTTCGTCCGCGGGCTCGTATTGTTCCCTTATCTCGTGCCGGCGATCGTCGCGGTGCTGATCTGGCGCTGGATCTTCAGCGGTACGGTGGGCGTCGCCAACTGGCTGCTGGTCGACGTCGCCCATCTGAGCAATGAGCCGATCGGCTGGTTCGATCTCGACTGGGCGATGATCTCGGTCATCATCATGTCGCTGTGGAAGTATCTTCCCTACTGGGCGCTGTTCGTGCTGGCGAGGCTGCAAACGCTGCCGCCGGAGCTGCTGGAAGCCGCCCAGATCGACGGCGCCACCGCGTGGCAACGCTTCCGCTACGTCATCTTCCCATGGATCCTGCCGGTCGTGATCGTGCTCCTGGTGCTGCGCACCATCTGGGCCTTCAACGAGTTCGACATGGTCTATCTGCCAGTCGGCGGCGGACCGCTCTCAGCGACCACGACGATCCCGGTGCATATCCGCCGCATCGCTTTCGAGTACGGCGATATCGGGCAGGCAGCGGCGGTCGCCATGGTCATGCTGGCGATGGTGGCCGTGCTCTCGAATGTCTACTTCTGGATCTATCGACGCGCCGAAAGGCATCTCGGCTAGCTCGGCGAGAGGTTGAATGATCGAGATCGTGGGCATGACCAAGCGCTTCGGCTCGCGCGTTGCGGTGGATGACTTGAGCCTGTCGGTAAGGCAGGGGGAGGTTTACGGATTTCTGGGCTCGAACGGAGCTGGCAAGACGACGACGATCCGGACTCTGCTCGGCATCCTCGAGCCGGATGCGGGGCGAGTCAGCGTCAGCGGACGGCCAGTCCGGCGAGGGGACAGGGCGGGACGCTGCCTGGTTGGGGCGGTAGGCGAGGTGCAGCATCTCTACGGCGACATGTCATGCCAATCGTATCTCGGCTTCTTCGCGTCGCTGTTCGGGATCGACCGGCCGATGCTGCGCGTTGCCGAAGTGCTGGAGACCGTCGGTCTCTCCGATCGGAGCGACGACCTCGCCGTGGGTCTGTCGAAGGGCCTGCAGCAGAAACTCGGTCTGGCGCGGGCCCTGCTCCACCGACCGCCCGTGCTGATCCTGGACGAGCCGATCTCCGGACTCGACCCGCATGGCGTCCGCGAGGTCCGCGAGATCATCTGCCAGGAGCGCGATCGCGGCCGACTGATCTTCTTCTCCTCGCACGTCCTCTCCGAGGTCGCCTTGATCGCCAGTCGAATCGGCATCATGCGGCAGGGCAAGCTCCTGTTCGAGGGCACGATCGACGCCGTGCTTGCACGCCATGCGACGCTGGAGGAGGCGTTCATCGCGATCACCGGCCAGCCTGCGCCGGCTACCGGGCCTATATCGTGACGGACGCGGTCCCTTCCCAATCCAGGTGGGCCGTTGCCGGCATCATCGCCTGGCGCGACGCCGGCGCCGTGCTGTCGGGCCTCGGGGTCTACGTAGCGCTCTCCGTGGCGATGCTGGCAGCGGTCTGGGTGCTGCTGATCGATGTGCGGGCGCTCGAGGCCTCGGGGCTGCTGGTCCTGCGCGACCCGTTCCGCGCGCCGCTCGAAATCGCGCTGTTCCTGTCGGCGTACTTCTTTGCAGTCGCGGCGGCAGTGTCGGTCGCGCGAGAGCGTGAGAGCGGCACGCTGGAGGTGCTCTTCTGGTGTCCTGTGGACGAGCTGAGCTACGTGCTCGGCAAGGCTTTGGGATTGCTGTTTGCCTATGTCTGCGTGCTGCCGCTGCTGCTGGTACCGCTGGCGTTGCTGTCCTTAATGACTGGTTTCGCGCTGACACCGGCTATCGCGCTCGGCCTTGCACTATCGATCGTTCCGGTCGCGGAGATCGTCGCCCTCGGTGTGCTGCTGTCGGTGGGCGCGGGCAGGGTCCGCTCAGCGCTGCAGATCCTGTTCGGCGTCACCATCATGCTGCTCGGGCTCGGCATCGCCTATCGGGTCGTGCAGCTGACGCCGATCTCCGACCCCTCGAGCGCCGTGCTGCCGCTGCGGGATGCACTGGCGGCAGTCGACGCCGTCGTTCGCAATGTTTCGCCATTCGCGTATCTCGATCGGATCGTGGATGGCGTCGTTCGCGGTGCATGGGGTGCTGCTCTGCTCGACCTTTCGTTGGCGATCGCGAGTGCCGCCGTCTTGATGCTCCTGGCGGCTTTTTGTCTCCGCCGCCGCGGCGTGGAAAGGACCGGCGAATGAGCGCCGTGCGTCAAAACCGCCTCGTCCTTTTGTTGTGCGCGATGCTGCTGGTCTCACCGGCAGCCTCGGCGGATGAGCAGCTCGTCTATTGGCCATTGGTCACGGACGGCAGCGAGTACCGCCGCGTGGCCTACCCCAAAGAGGCCGGCGTGCTGCTCATGCTGTCGGGGACGACCGTGATCATCGAGGCTGCCCGCGTGCCGGTCGCCTACTGGCCGATCACACGCGAGTACCTCGCCGACCTCTCGCGGAAAACGGAACCCGTGCAGGGTCAGGTGGAGATCGTCGACGCGTCAGGGCGGGTGGCGACGCTCCGGCCGGAGCCCTACCTGGTGTGGTACCCGGAAGGTGTAGCGGCCGGCTCCGCCGAGGTGATCCACGGCGACCGGGTGGCTGCGTTCTATGAAGACTATGTCGGCAAGGCCCGGTCGGCTGCGGCGTCGGCCTTGGAGTACCAGCGCGTCGTCGCCGAGCACAACGCCGCCGTCGAGGCCTGGCTCAAGATCGCGGCGCAGCGCCCGCAGACTCTGCCTGCACCACCGCCGGAGCTCAAGCTCAGGGAGCCGGAGCCGTATCGGGCGTTTGCGACGGAGCCCGCGAACGGGACGGTGCTGCGTCTGGCGGAAG
>JBIOVC010000299.1:0-12242 GCA_044867545.1 Hyphomicrobiaceae bacterium
GCCGCCGAGTACAAGCTCATCTGGCTGCACGAGTGCTTCTCCAAGCCGACGGTCTCGCTGATCGACGGGCCGGTGATGGGCTCGGGCGTTGGCATCACGCTCTATGGCACGCATCGCGTCGCCGGTGAGGGCTACCGCTTCGCCATGCCGGAGACTGCAATCGGCTTCTTTCCGGATGACGGCATGGCGTATGTATTCGCGCAGATGCCGCACCGAATCGGCGTCTATCTGGCCCTCACAGGTCGCAGCATCGGCCGCGCCGACGCTCTGAAGCTTGGCCTGGCAACTCACGCGATCCCGGCCACGAAGTTTGCCGAGGTCGAGGCCGCCGTCATCGATGCGGACCCGATCGACCCGGTCCTCGACAGCCGCCATGAGGACCCTGGTCCCGCCGACCTCGACCACTACGCCGAGGTCATCGCCCGCTGCTTCTCGGGCTCGACCGTCGCCGAGATTGTGGCCAATCTGCAGGGCGAGCGACAGGAACGCGCCTGGTGCGATGGCGTGCTCGCCGATCTCGGCGTCCGCAGCCCGCTCGCGCTCGCGGTCACGCTCCGCCACATCCGCGAGGCCCGTGCCCTCGATCTGCGCTTAACGTTAACCGTCGACTACCGGATTGCCCGCCAGATGATTGCCGCCCCGGACTTCGCCGAGGGCGTACGGGCGATGCTGATCGACAAGGACCGCACCCCTCGCTGGCGGCCTGCCCACATCGGCGACGTCACCGATGGCATGATCGAGCGCGCCTTCAGGCCGGCGCCCGGTGCCGAGCTCGTCCTTCCAACGCGCCAGGAAATGCAGGCGGCCCGAGTGTAGGCTGCCGATAGTACAATGATCGGCAAGAAATAGTTTAATGAACTGTTTAGTTAGACTGCAATTACTATATCTTTACTATACGTATTAGGGTAAGTTTTAGCAGCTCTGCACTAGATTTGTGACAACCCAAGAACCGGGAAGCTGGCGGCAAGCCGGCATGCGTCAGACAATAGAGGCAGGGCCATGAATGTTGCGTTGGATATGGCGCGCCACCGGG
The DNA here is from genome assembly GCA_044867545.1 of Hyphomicrobiaceae bacterium. Classification (GTDB taxonomy): domain Bacteria; phylum Pseudomonadota; class Alphaproteobacteria; order Rhizobiales; family Hyphomicrobiaceae; genus DATLZB01. Next base: position 1,034 of record JBIOVC010000299.1, read on the forward strand.
CGCCAGTTGCGGGCGATGCATTCCACTCCGAATACCTGCAGGCGCTCCGCCTGATCGAGCGATTGCATCGACTGCTGCTCGACGTCATCAAGGACGAGTTCGACCGCACCGGCGGCGCCGACCTCAACTCGGTGCAGGCGCTCTTGCTCTACAACATCGGCTCGAGCGAGCTGACCGCGGGCGAGCTGAAGACGCGGGGCTACTACCTGGGCTCCAACGTCTCCTACAATCTGAAGAAGCTCGTGGACATGGGCTACATCCACTACAAGCGCTCGGAGACCGACCGGCGCTCGGTGCGGGTGAGCCTGACCGACAAGGGCAGGGAAGCCTGCGAGGTTGTCCACAAGCTCTACCAGCGCCAGCTCGGCTCGATCGAGGCCGTCGGCGAGATCTCCAACGAGGATTTCCGGACGCTCAACCGCGCGCTCGTACGGCTCGAGCGGTTCTGGTCCGATCAGATTCGCTATCGGCTTTAGTCTTAGTGTCCTGATCGCGAAATTCGTCTCACTGTGCGGATGCGAACTTCTCGATCATCACACTAGCGGCCAGTCCTGCCTGATTGCGAGGTCCTGGCGGAGCCAGGCCTCGCATATTTCTTGTTGCGGTCGCGCATCACATGTCCACCGCAACGCAGCGATCGGGAATTTCGGCCTTTTCACGTTGTGCTCAGCGCGGCACCTTGTGGTAGCAGTGTGAAGCGGGGTGCTTCGTTGCAGGCTGGTCCATTAGGATCCATGGCTGTGGCCATGGGCACGGGACTGCTTGCTGCACTCCTCGCCACCAACGCTCGAATCTCGAACCGGGGACGAGGCGATCATGAGCATCCGTGTGAGCCGCGCATTGAGTCCATTCGGCAGGTGCGCGCGGACAAGTCCGCTGACCGCCCTGATCGCCGCCGCTGCTCTCAACGCCGCTCCTACCGCAGCCTATGACGGCCCCGAATGGTCGCCCTTCCGCGACAGCGGAACGTCCCTTGTTGCCAGCAATCGCAACTACGAGCGCGAGTTCGTCCGCGAGTGGGAGGCCAACCCGCCGAAGGGCTTCCCGACGCTGTCGCCGGCCAACATTGCGGCGACCAAGGCCGCCATCAAGCGCTATGGCGATGTCGTGAAGATCGGCGGCTGGCGTCCAGTGCCCGATGTGAAGATGCAGTCTGGCACGACCGATCCCGCTGTCGCCGTGCTGCGTCAACGGCTGATGCTGTCGGGCGACCTGAAGGATGGCGCGTTCAATCCCGAAAGCTTCGACTTCTACCTCGACGCGGCGGTCAAGCGGTTCCAGGCATCGAACGGCCTGACCCCGACCGGGATCGTCGAGAAACGAACGATCGCTGCCCTCAACGTGCCGGCTGCCGCGCGCCTGCGCCAGCTCGAGGTCAACCTTGCGCGCCTCCAGGAGCTCGCTCGCTCGTCGGGTCAGCGCTACGTGCTCGTCAACATCCCGGCAGCCCAGATCGAGGCGGTCGAGAACAACGCGGTCGTCTCGCGCCACGCCGGCGTCGTCGGCAAGATCGACCGACCGACGCCGGTCCTGCGCTCCGCGATCCATCAGATGAATTTCAATCCCGAGTGGATTCTGCCGCCGACGGTCATCAGCAAGGACCTGATCCCGAAGGGTCGGGAGATGCAGCGCGCCAAGCAGAACGTGCTCGTCAAGTACGGCATCGACGCTTACGACGGCGGCGGCAAGCGTCTCGACCCCGGCAAGCTCGATTGGAATTCGGGGCTGGTCCAAGGCCTGCAGTATCGCCAGCAGCCGGGCAAGGACAACCCGCTGGGCTTCCTGAAGATCAACTTCCACAACAACTACTCGGTCTACATGCACGACACGCCGTCGGAGTCCCTGTTCGGTCGCAACTTCCGCGCCGCGAGCTCGGGCTGCGTGCGGGTTCAGGGGATCGAGCAGCTTGCCGGATGGCTGCTCTCAGACAGCGGCTGGACGACGGAGAAGGTCGAGCAGATGAAGGAGACCGGCGAGCGTCTCGACGTGAAGCTGAAGCGGCCGGTACCGCTCTATTTTGCCTACATCACTGCGTGGGCGACCCCGGACGGCGTCGTCCAATTCCGGCGCGACCTCTACCAGAAGGACGGCCTCGGAGCGAAGGCTTCCGAGTACTGAGCGGCCCGCCCAAACGATCCATCCGGTCTTGCCCCGATACCGTCTCAGTTTGAATTCAAACTGGGAACCCTTGACCCCCGTCAATTGCGGGCCGGGTGCAAGGTGCGCTATTTCTACCCATATCTGGCCCGGCTGTGTCGGCCTATGTTGCGCTGCGAGGACGGAGGTAGGTCGTAATGGATTACCAGGCCCGGTTCGCGGCGGCGTTGGCGTCCGTCAGGCAGGAAGGCCGCTACCGCGTGTTCGCCGATTTGAAGCGGGCCTGCGGCGCGTTCCCGACGGCTGAGCACTTCTCCGAGCGCGGCCCACGCAACATCACCGTCTGGTGCTCCAACGATTACCTGGGCATGGGGCAGCACCCAGTTGTGCTGGCCGCCATGCACGAGGCGATCGATACCGTCGGCGCCGGCTCGGGCGGCACTCGCAACATTGCCGGCACGACGCACTACCATGTGCAGCTCGAGGCCGAGCTTGCCGAACTGCACGGCAAGGAAGCAGCGCTGCTTTTCACCTCGGCGTATGTCGCCAACGAGGCCACGCTTTCGACGCTGGTCAGGCTGCTGCCGGGCGCGGTGATCTTCTCCGATGAGAAGAACCACGCCTCGATGATCGCCGGCATTCGCCACGGCGGCGGCGAGAAGCGGATCTGGCGCCACAACGATCTGGCAGACCTCGAGGCGAAGCTCCAGGAGTTCGACCGCGAGCGGCCGAAGATCATCGCCTTCGAGAGCGTCTACTCGATGGACGGTCATATTGCGCCGATCGGTGCGATCTGCGATCTGGCGAGGAAGTACGGCGCGCTGACCTATCTCGACGAGGTGCACGCCGTCGGCCTCTATGGCCCCCGCGGCGGCGGCATCGCCGAGCGCGACGGCGTCATGGACCGCGTCGACATCATCAACGGCACGCTCGCCAAGGGCTTTGGCGTGATGGGCGGCTACATCGCCGCGAGCCGCGACTGCTGCGATGCCATCCGCTCCTATGCGTCGGGCTTCATCTTCACGACCTCACTTGCTCCGGCGATCGTCGCCGGCGCACTGGCAAGCGTCCGCCACCTCAAGGTGAGCGGGCTCGAGCGCGCCCGCCATCAGGAACGCGCACGCACGCTGAAGCGGCGGCTCGCTGCGGCCGGCCTGCCGGTGCTCGACAACCCGAGTCACATCGTGCCGGTGATGGTCTGCAATCCCGTCCACTGCAAGGTGATCTCCGATACGCTGCTCGACCGTTTCGGCATTTACGTGCAGCCGATCAATTACCCGACCGTTCCGCGCGGCACCGAGCGCTTGCGACTGACGCCGCAGCCGCAGCATTCCGACGCCGAGATTGATCATCTCGTGGCATCGCTTTCCGCGCTTTGGGCCGAGTGTCCCATTTCCGAGGTGCCGGCCTCCTCGCTCGCGGCCGAGTGAGGGTGAGGCACCCGTTCGTCTTGTTGCCCGGCGCCCGGCCATGCTAGGGCCTGGGCCTCAGTTGAACGGAATCGGTCCTCCCCCGCATGGAGCCGCTTATGTCTGCGCCACAGAGGGTGCGTGCACCCGGGCCGGCGAGCCATATGTTCGCCGATACGCTTGCCGAGAGTGATCCCGAGCTCGCCGAAACGCTCGGCAAGGAGCTGCACCGCCAGCAGACCGAGATCGAGCTGATCGCCTCCGAGAACATCGTCTCCACGGCGGTGCTCGAGGCTGCGGGCTCGGTGCTCACCAACAAGTACGCCGAGGGCTACCCGGGCCGGCGCTACTATGGCGGCTGCCAGTATGTCGACATCGCCGAGCAGCTCGCAATCGACCGCGCGAAAAAGCTGTTTGGCTGTGGCTTCGCCAACGTGCAGCCGAGCTCCGGCAGCCAGGCGAACCAGGGCGTGTTCATGGCGCTCGCTAGGCCCGGTGATACGATTCTCGGCCTGTCGCTCGCCGCCGGCGGGCATCTGACGCACGGCTCGCCCGTCAACCAGTCCGGCAAGTGGTTCAAGGCCGTGTCCTATGGCGTGCGCCGCCAGGACCACCGCATCGACATGGACGAGGTCAGAAGCCTCGCCAAGGCGAGTTCGCCGCGGATCATCATCGCCGGTGGCTCCGCCTATCCGCGCAACATCGACTTCGCCGCCTTCCGAGCGGTGGCCGATGAGGTCGGTGCGTTCCTGATGGTCGACATGGCACACTTCGCGGGTCTGGTGGCCGGCGGCGCGAGCCCGAGCCCCATCCCCCACGCCCACGTCGTGACGACCACGACCCACAAGACGCTGCGCGGCCCGCGCGGCGGCATGATCCTGACCAACGACGCCGACATCGCCAAGAAGATCGACTCGGCGATCTTCCCCGGCATCCAGGGCGGCCCCCTGATGCACATCATCGCCGCCAAGGCTGCCGCACTCGGCGAGGCGCTCCGCCCCGAGTTCAAGACCTACGCCCGCAACGTCATCGCCAACTGTAAGGCGATGGGCGAGGTGCTGAATGCGGCCGGCTTCGATCTCGTCTCGGGCGGAACCGACACGCACCTGATCCTGGTCGATCTGCGTCCGAAGAAGCTGACCGGCAACGTCTCCGAGAAGGCATTGGGCCGGGCCAACATCACCTGCAACAAGAACGGCGTGCCGTTCGATCCCGAGAAGCCGACGGTGACATCGGGCATCCGCCTCGGCAGCCCGGCCTGCACGACGCGCGGCTTCGACGAGGCCGAGTTCCGCACGGTAGGACGCCTGATTGCCGAGGTGCTCGAAGGTCTTGCCGCCAATGGCGAGGCGGGCAATGCCGCGGTCGAGGCAAAGGTGAAAAATGAGGCGATCGCGCTTTGCGAGCGCTTCCCGATTTACACCTGAGCCGGGTCCGTGCCAGACCCTTCCGGGTCAGCAGCCAGATGTGAAGTGAGACGCGCCCATGCGCTGCCCGTTCTGCGGGAGCGAGGATACCCAGGTCAAGGACAGCCGTCCGACCGAGGAGAACGCCGCGATTCGTCGCCGGCGCGTTTGCCCCGTGTGCGGCGGCCGCTTCACCACGTTCGAGCGGGTGCAGTTGCGCGAGATCACTGTGATCAAGCGCTCCGGCCGCAAAGTGCCGTTCGACCGCAACAAGCTCCATCGCTCGGTCGAGGTGGCCTTGCGCAAGCGGCCGGTTCCGGCCGAGCAGATCGAGCGCATGGTGTCGAACGTCGTCCGCCAGCTCGAGAGCAGCGGCGAGACCGAGGTCACCTCGGCCAGGATCGGCGAGGCAGTGCTCGAGGCCCTGAAGGACCTCGACGGCGTCGCCTACGTGCGCTTCGCCTCGGTCTACCGCGACTTCCGCGAGGCGTCCGATTTTGCCGAGGTGCTGCGCGAGATTGCGCGCGAGAGCCGGGCCGACGCGGCCGCCGCACTTCGCCAGGCGGTGCCGGTACCGGCCGGCCCCGCGGCCAAGAAGTCTTGAGCGGCCATGCCGCGGCCTCCGAGCACCGAGTTCGACCGCCGGATGATGGCAATCGCCCTGCGCCTCGCCGAGCGCGGGCTCGGCAATGTGGCGCCCAATCCGGCGGTCGGCACTTTGGTAGTCGATGAAGCATCCGGCGAGTTGATCGCGCGGGGCTGGACGCAGCCGGGCGGCCGCCCGCACGCGGAGACCGAGGCGCTTGGCCGAGCCGGCAGCCGCGCCCGGGGCGCGACGCTCTACTCGACGCTCGAGCCCTGCTCCCACTACGGCAAGACGCCGCCCTGCGCCGACGCGGTGATTGCCTCGGGCGTCGCGCGCGTCGTCGTCGGCATCGAGGACCCGGACCCGCGCGTTGCCGGCCGCGGGCTCGAGCGCATGCGCCAGTCCGGCATCGAGGTCACCCGCGGCGTCCTCGCGAAGGAGTGCGACTGGGTCGCCCGCGGCCACATCGAGCGGGTCACCGAGCGCCGCCCGTTCGTGCAGGTGAAGATGGCGCTGGGTCCCGATGGCGAGGTCCCCCGCGGCGCTGGTGGTCGGCCGACCTGGACCACCGGCCCGCCGGCGCGGGCGCATGGCCATCTGCTGCGAGCGAGGACAGATGCGATCGCGGTCGGCCGGGCGACCGTCGAGGACGACGATCCCGAGCTGACCTGCCGCCTGCCAGGGCTCTTGCAGCGCTCGCCCGTGCGCATCGTGCTGGCAGGCCGCGACCTGCCTTCGCCTCGATCGAAGCTCGTGCGCACATCTGATCAGCACCCGGTCTGGATCTTTGCCGGGCCTGAAGCCGGCAGCGACGCCCGCGCGGCGCTCGAAAGCGCCGGCTGCCGCTTTCTCGACGCGATATCGGTTGACGGCCGCCCCTGGATACCCGCCGTGATGGAGGCGCTGGTCGCGGCCGGCATCACCCGTCTGCTCGTAGAGGGCGGCCCGATGCTCTGGCGCGCGTTCTTCGCAAGCGGTATCCCGGACGAGGTGCTGCAGTACCGCGCCGTGCGCCCCGGCGCGACCGGCGAGGAATCAGCCCGCGCGGCGGAGCGCGATCTTCTGCGCTACGCTCCAGCAGGCTTGTACGAGATCGTCGGCGGCCGGCAGTTCGGCGACGACCAGCTTTATGTGTTTCGCCGCAGGCGAGGAGCTTGAGATGTTCACCGGCATCATCACCGACGTCGGAGAGGTCGTGGCCCGTGACGAGGGCCGTTTCACCATCCGCTGCAGCGACCCTGCCGGCGACATCGCTGTCGGCGCCTCGATCGCCTGCGACGGCTGCTGCCTGTCGGCGACCAGCGTCACGCCGTCGGGCAGTGGCGCCATCCTCACCGTCGACGCCTCCAACGAGACGCTGTCCAAGACGACGATGGCCGGCTGGAAGACCGGGCGGCGCATCAACCTCGAGCGCCCGCTGCAGCTCGGCGGCGAGCTCGGCGGCCATGTCGTCACCGGTCACATCGACGGCGTCGCCCGCATCGTCGATATCCGCGCAGATGGCCAGTCCCGCCGCTTCACCTTCGAGGCGCCGGAGCATCTGGCGCTCTACATCGCCCCGAAGGGCTCGGTCGCGCTCGACGGCACCTCGCTCAGCGTCAATGAGGTCGCCGCCAACCGGTTCGGCGTTAACATCATTCCCCACACCTTGACGGTGACGACCTGGGCGGCCAAAAGCGCTGGCGAAGGCGTCAACCTCGAGGTCGATCTGTTCGCACGCTATGTGGCACGATTGCTCGAGGCTCGCAGGTGAGTAGGCGCCCGGTTGAGCGGACCGTTGCGATCGCGCGACCGGGCTAGGAAAGGTGGAAGCCGCCATGGCCGGACGCGCGCCCCGCACGGAAGGCTCAGCGCCGGTTGACCGGAGCGGGCAGCGCATCCTCATCATCGAGGCGCGCTTCTACGAGCACATCGCCGACGCGCTCCTCGCCGGCGCGATTGCCGAGATCGAGGCGCAGGGCGCGACCTACGAGCGGGTGACGGTTCCGGGCTCGCTCGAGATCCCGCAGGTGCTCGCAAGCGCAGTCGCGGCCGGCCTCATCTCTACCGGCGCGCTGGGAAGCAGGTTCTGTGCCGCGGTCGCGCTCGGCTGCGTGATCCGCGGCGAGACCTCGCACTACGACATCGTTTGCAACAACGCCAACCACTGGCTGATGGAGATCGCCACGCGTCACGGGGTGCCGGTCGGCAACGCCATCCTCACCGTCGATACCGAGGCGCAGGCGCTCGCGCGCGCCGGCAGCGGCCGCGACGGCAAGGGCGCCGATGCGGTTCGTGCCTGCCTCGCCCTCGTCGACATTGCAGGCCGGTTCGAGGAGCAGACGACGTGATGCGGCCGGCGCATGAGGGCGGGGTCCTGGAGCGGAGCGCGGCGCGGCTCGCCGCTGTGCAGGGGCTCTACCAGATGGATCTGGCGGGCACCGACCTCAATGCCGTGATCGAGCAGCTTCTCGCTCACCCCATCCGCGAGCCGGATGGCGAAGGCGAGCGTCCGGCGGTCGATGCGACGTTTCTCGGCGAGCTGTTGCGCGGGGTCGTGCGCTGTCAGCGCGACATCGATCCGGCCGTCGACCAGCAGCTTGCTGCCGGCTGGCGGCTCGCTCGCGTCGACTCGATCCTGCGCGCGATCCTGCGGTCTGCCGTGTTCGAGCTGATGGAGCGCCCGGACGTGCCGGCCCGCGTCATCATCAACGAGTATATCGAGCTCGCCCATGCCTTCTTCGCCGGCGATGAGCCTAAGGTTGTCAATGGCGTGCTCGACAAGCTGGCGCGGCGCTACCGCCCCAAGGAATTCGCCGACCGCTGAGGCGTCATGACCAGGTCCGGGCCGATCGACAGCGAGGAAGCGCTGATCCAGGACTATCTGGCGCCGCTGGCGGCAGGTTTCCCGGGCGCCTTCGGTCTCGCTGACGATTGTGCGGTGCTGGCGCCGGTCGATGGCCAGGAGTTCGTGCTCAAGACCGATGCCGTGGCGGCCGGTGTGCATTTCTTGGCATACGACGCTCCCGAGGACATAGCCTGGAAAGCGCTGGCGGTGAACGTGTCCGACCTCATCGCAAAGGGCGCGACGCCCGTTGGCTACCTGATGTCGCTGTCACTTCCCGAGGCGCCACCCAGCGACTGGATGCGGGAGTTCGCCGATGGCCTTGCCGCGGCCCAACGGCATTTCGGCATGACCTTGATGGGTGGAGATACCGACCGGCGCGACGCCCCACTCTCCATCACCATCGCAGCGATCGGCCGCGTCCCGCAGGGCCGCATGGTTCGCCGCGGGACTGCCAGGGTGGGCGATGTCCTGTTGGTCAGCGGCACGCTAGGCGACGCGGCCCTCGGCCTCTTTACCCACAAGGACCGAAAGATCGCGCGGGTGGTCTGGAAGCTCGATAAGGCCGAGCTCGATTTCCTCGAGCGGCGCTACCTGCGCCCCGAGCCCCGGATGGCTCTGATCGCGCCGCTGCTCGCCCACGCCGGCGCGGCCATGGACCTCTCCGACGGCCTCGTTAAGGACCTCGGCCGCATGTGCCGCGCCTCCGCCGTCGGGGCCCGCGTGAGGGCAGGCGACGTGCCCTGCTCCGGGCCGGCGCGGAAGGTGATGGACCAGCACGAAGGCTGGCGGCAGGTCGGCCTCACCGGCGGGGACGACTATGAGGTTCTGGCGGCAGTTCCGCCCGCCAAGGTTGCCGCATTCACCGAGGCGGCGGCGCGGGCGGGCGTCGCCGTGACCCGGATCGGCGAGATCGTCGCCGGTAGCGGCGTCACGGTGCTTGCCGCTGACGGCTCGCCCCTCGTCATCGAGGACCCTGGCTATGACCATTTCGCACAGTCTCCCCGGCGTCGCAGGGGCCGCAAACGCGGGCGTTAGGCCGCACCGGACGCGACGAAAGTGCGTATCCGCCCAGTGTTGCAACCGTGCCGCGCTTTTGGCATGGTCCGCGCGCGAGTCTCACTGACAGGGGTCGAAAGCCGGGTGCGCGGCGCCGCACAAACGGTTTCACCGCGATCTAGCCGGCACAAAAGGGGCAATTGATGAGCACCATTCTTTGGGGTGTCGTGGCCTGCGGGGCGCTGTCGCTCCTGTATGCGGCCTACACTATCCAGTCGGTTATGAGCGCCGATCCGGGCAATCAGAAGATGCAGGAGATCGCCGGCGCCATCCGTGAAGGTGCCCAGGCGTATCTCAATCGCCAGTACATGACGATCGGTATCGTCGGCTTCGTGATCTTCCTCGCCGCATTCTATCTCGGCTGGCCGGTGGCCCTCGGCTACGCCATCGGCGCGGTCCTTTCGGGGCTCACCGGCTACATCGGCATGAACGTCTCGGTCCGCGCCAACGTGCGCACCGCCCAGGCGGCCACCCAGTCGCTCGCTTCCGGTCTCGACATCGCCTTCAAGGCCGGTGCCGTGACCGGAATGCTGGTCGCCGGCCTCGCGCTGCTCGGCGTCGCGGTCTACTACACGTTTCTGACCCTCGGCCTCGGCTACCGTCCGGCCGACCGCACCGTCGTCGACGCATTGGTTGCGCTCGGTTTCGGGGCCTCGCTGATCTCGATCTTCGCCCGTCTCGGCGGCGGCATCTTCACCAAGGGTGCTGACGTCGGCGGTGATCTCGTCGGCAAGGTAGAGGCCGGCATCCCGGAGGACGATCCCCGCAACCCAGCCACTATCGCTGACAACGTCGGTGACAACGTCGGCGACTGCGCCGGCATGGCCGCCGACCTGTTCGAGACCTACGCGGTGACCGTCGTCGCCACCATGGTGCTGGCCTCGATCTTCTTCGCCACTCAGCCGGTGCTCGATGCGGTGATGGTCTATCCGCTGGCGATCTGCGCCGCCTGCATCGTCACCTCGATCATCGGCACATTCTTCGTCAAGCTCGGCGCCAACAACTCGATCATGGGCGCGCTCTACCGCGGCTTCATCGCCTCTGCCGTTCTGTCCGTGCTCGGGTTGTTCCTCGCGACCCAGTTCGTGCTCGGCACCTGGGGCGAGATCGGCAAGGCCGCTGGCATGTCGATCACCGGCACCAACCTCTTCATCTGCGGTATCGTCGGACTGGGGGTGACGGGCTTCATCGTCTGGATCACCGAGTACTACACCGGCACCGGCCTGCGGCCCGTCCGCTCGATCGCGCAGGCCTCGGTGACCGGGCACGGCACCAACGTGATCCAGGGGCTCGCCGTGTCGCTCGAGGCGACCGCGCTGCCGACTCTGGTGATCGTCGCCGGCATCATCATCACCTACAATCTGGCGGGACTCTTCGGCACCGCGATCGCAACCACGACCATGCTCGGCCTCGCCGGCCTGGTGGTGGCGCTCGACGCATTCGGGCCCGTTACCGACAATGCCGGCGGCATCGCCGAGATGGCGGGACTGCCGAAAGAGGTGCGCAAGTCGACCGACGCGCTCGACGCGGTCGGCAACACCACCAAGGCGGTCACCAAAGGCTACGCCATCGGCTCAGCCGGCCTCGGTGCGCTGGTGCTGTTTGCGGCCTACAGCTACGACCTGCAGCACTTCACCAGTCACCCGGAGCAGTTCCCCTACTTCAAGGGCGTCGATCCGGACTTCTCGCTTGCGAACCCCTACGTCGTCGTCGGCCTGCTGATCGGCGGCCTCATCCCTTACCTGTTCGGCGGCATTGCGATGACCGCAGTCGGCCGCGCCGGCGGCGCCATCGTCGAGGAGGTCCGCCGCCAGTTCAAGGAGAAGCC
>JBIOVC010000300.1:0-5584 GCA_044867545.1 Hyphomicrobiaceae bacterium
CCGCGGCGCGAGGCAGGCCGGTCCTATGCTTCGCGCACGTCACCAACCAGATGGCGCTCATCGAAGGCGACTTCGAGAAGGGCGAGGCCGACGGCACGGTCGACGCCCTCGCGGTCGTTGGCGCGGCAGTCGAGGCCTGGCGCCGCGCCGGCCAGCCTGGCTCTCAGGCACGACGGGGCTGAAAATGGATGTCGCGCTGATCAACGGACTGTTCGTGCGAATGGCTGGTCCGCCGGCAGGCAGGACCCTGGTCTTGCTGCACGCTTTCGCGGACAGCGGCCTTGCTTTCATACCGCTGTTCGCCACGCCGCTCGCCGATCGCTTCCGCCTGGTCGCCCCCGATCTCGCCGGCTTCGGCGCTTCCCCTCCACGCCACAATGTCCGCACGATCGCAGACCATGCAGCGGCGGTCGGTGGGCTTGTCGCCTCACTGCCAATGCGCGGACCAGTGGGATTGGTGGCACATTCGGTGGCGTCGATGATCGCCGTTGAGGCGGTGCCGCGTCTCGGCGCCCGGTTCGCCGGCCTATTCTCGATTGAGGGCAATCTGACGGCCGAGGATGCCTATTCTCCGGGCGGGCGGCCGACTTTGCCGATCCCTTCATGTTCAAGTTGCGATTCCTCGACGACTTATGGACGATGGCGGGAGCAATTGTGCTACGCCGCTACTTTGCCGGCGCCATGCTCGCCGATCCCACCGCGATGTGGGAGCTCGGGCGCGACGCCCGGCGCCGGAGCATCGACGACCGGGCCGGCCAGGCGTATCGGCGCATTCGCCCTTCCCTCTACTACTGGTCGCCGGCGAGCACCCCAGAGGCCACCCAACGCTGGATTGCCGACTCCGGCATCGAGCAGCGGCAGTTTACTGATGCCAGCCATTGGCCGATGGTCGACAGACCCAAGGACACGGCTGCGGCGATCACCGCATTCTTCGACGACATGTGAACCAGCGGTCGGCTCACACGCCGCTATTCTTGTGGGCCGCTTGCGCTTGACCGGGACAGCCGACTTCACCGACGAGGAACTTGATGGAGACCGCCGAGAGCTTTCTCCGTGTGGCGAGCGTCGTGATAACCCTGCTGATGGCCGTGCTGCTGGTGCGCGACAGTGGACGCACGCTGGTCGGCAGGCTCGCCGCGACGTTCTCCCTGGGCGTCGCCACCTACATGGTCTGCTCGTCTCCGCGATTCCATGAGCTTCCCCCGTACGTTCATGTCCCGGCCTTGGCGCTGTGCGTAAGCAATCCGATCTTCTTCTGGCTCCTTGCCCGCGCGCTGTTCGATGATGCGTTCCGACTCGTGCCTACGCACGGCCTCCTTATCTTGGCTTTCCTGTTGCTCAAGGGCGTGCATTGGCTGGCCGGCGGGGTCCTTTCCGCCGCGAGCGAGCTGCTGCTCCACGCTGCCGGCTTCGGGCTTGCCGCGCACGCGCTCTGGGTCGCGTACCACGGCCGTGCCGACGATCTGAGCGAGGAGCGCCGCGCCTTCCGGATGCCGTTCGTCGTCGGCGTGGGGGCCTACAGCCTGATCCTCGTTGCAGCTGAAACCATTCTGGCCGGCGCCGCCGCTCCCGCGCCCATCCGCGTCGTCCACATTGCCGCAATTGTCCTGCTGGCACTGGGGTTTGCGTTGCGCCTCATCGTCCTCCGGGGCGACGAGCTACTGGTGCCGAGAACCGTGTCCGGGCCCGCCACCTCGCCGCGAGATGAAGAGAGCATCGACGCGGGCGAGCTTGCGCGGATCGAAGCGCTGATGGGGCGGGAGCAGGCCTGGCGCCGGGAAGCGCTCACCATCGGCAAGCTCGCCGATCAACTCGGGCTTCCCGAGTACCGCCTGCGGCGCCTGATCAACAAAGGTCTCGGGCATCGCAACTTCGCGGCGTACCTCAACAGCTATCGGATCGAGGCTGCCCGCACTGCCCTGAGCGACCCGGCCAAGCGGCGCCTGCCCGTGCTCACCATTGCCCTCGATCTGGGTTTCGGCTCCATCGGCCCCTTCAACCGCGCGTTCAAGGAAGCCACTGGCATGACGCCGACCGAGTTCAAGCGGAAGCGTCTGGGCGGCCGCGGATCGAATGACCTCGCCGATTCCTGAAATCCCTCGCCCATTTCGAAAGAGATCAGATTTTCACGGGCTTCGGCGAGACCCAGCGTCCGTGTTCCGGCATGGCTCCTGGCCTTCGGCAACGGGAGGTCCACCATGCTCTGCTTCGATCGCTGGCTGGCGTTCGTCACTCACGACATCGTGAAATACCTGCTCGCGGCGGGCGGGCTCTACGTCCTCGTCTACGGCGTGCTGGCAGCGCGCCTGGCCTCCCGCCGACTGCAGACGGCGCGCGCCGACCTCAGGCAGATCGCTCGTGAGGTCGGCTGGTCGCTCATGAGCGCCGTCATCTTCGGCACGACGAGCATGCTTCTCGTCATCGGCCCGGGCGAGCTCGGCTGGAACCGGATGTACTTTGATATCGGGGCCTGGGGATGGCCCTACGCTCTCTGCACGCTGGCCCTGATGACCGTCGCCCACGACGCCTATTTCTACTGGACGCACAGGCTCATGCATCACCCGGTGGTGCTGCGCTGGGTGCATCGCACGCACCACCTCTCGCCGCCGACGCCCTGGACAGCCTATGCGTTCCATCCAGGCGAGGCCGTCGTGCAGGTCGCCTTCGCCCCACTGTTCGCGGCGCTGGTGCCGCTGCACCCGCTCATCCTCCTCCTGTGGAGCGTGCACATGGTCGTGCGCAATGTCCTGGGGCACGCCGGTTTCGAGCTGATGCCGGCTGGCTTCGCCCGCAGCCCCTGGCTCGGGTGGCTAACGACGGCAACCCACCACGACCTGCACCATGAGACCTTTCGCTGGAACTACGGGTTCTATTTCACCTGGTGGGATCGCTTGATGGGGACCGAGCACCCCGACTATCTCGAGCGCTTCGACGCGGCGACGGGAGCGCGGCGTAGGCCCGAGGGGGCAGAAGCGGCAAGTCTGCCGTGAATCGCGACGGGAATACGACCATGGGCATCTACGCCAAGTATGTGCTGCCAAGGTTCACGCATCTGTCGATGCGACAGGCGCAGCTGCGGGCCTACCGGGAGCGCGTGGCCGGCGGCGCGACCGGGCGCGTGCTCGAGATCGGCTTCGGCTCGGGACTGAATCTGCCCTACTACCAGGAGGCCGTCGACGAGATCATTGGTGTCGAACCCGCACCCGGCATGCTGTCCTTGGCGAAGCAAGCCATTGCAACCTGCCGGCATAAGGTCACGCTGCTTGCCCGCTCGGCAGAGGATTTGCCGCTCGATGACCGCAGCGTCGACACCATCGTCGTGACCTGGTCGCTGTGCAGCATCGCTGATGTGGGATGGGCCCTCATGGAAGCGCGCCGCGTTCTGCGGCCCGGTGGCCAGATGCGCTTTGTCGAGCACGGGCTCTCGCCCGACGCCAACGTCGCGGTCTGGCAGGATCGCCTGACGCCACTGTGGCGGCGCTGCGCCGGTGGCTGTCATCTCAACAGGAAGGTGGACGATCTCATTCGTAATGCCGGGTTCGAGCTGGCTGAGCTCTCACCCGGCTACGCGCGCGGGCCCCGCGCAATGGTGTACATGTACGAGGGGCAGGCCGTCTGACATCGCGGTGATGGCAAGTGGTCGGGGGAGCCGCACTTCTGGCGAGACTCGTGCATCAGGATAGAGTCGCCAATTCAAACCACGGTGAAAGCAATGAAGCTCTACTACATGCCGGGTGCGAGCTCGCTCTTTCCCCACATCGTCCTTGTTGAATCGGGGCTGTCCTTCGACGCCGTCAAAGTCGATGAACACACGAAGGTCACGGACGGCGGTGGCGACTACCGCAGTGTCAATCCCTTGGGTTACGTCCCGGCACTGCAGCTGGAGGATGGGAGCGTGCTCACGGAGGCTGCCTCGATCGCGCAATACGTGGCTGACCGGGTGCCGGCAAAGATGCTCGCCCCGACAAATGGGACGCTTGATCGTGCCAAGCTTCAATCGTGGCTGAACTTCATCTCTTCCGAGCTGCAGTTGGGCTGCTTCTGTCCAATCTTCGATCCGGAGATTCCCGCCGCCGTGAAGGCGCTCTTCCGCCGGCGTCTCGACAGCCGGCTCGCTCACGTGGAACAGCATCTCGTTCAGAACGCGTATCTGCTCGGCAACGACTTCTCAATCGGGGATGTGTATCTCTTCGTCGTATCGAATTGGGCACGACCGGCAAATGTCGATCTGTCCCCCTATCCCAACGTCCTCCGTCTTCGGAGACTCGTGAACGCACGACCGGCTGTGAGGACGACGATGGAAACCGAGGGCCTGACTCCGAGAGGCGGGTAGCGCGCGGGGCTTGCGCGCCTATCCTGCATGAGTCAGGGCGCCGTCCCCATCCACTGTGCCCACCACGAGGGGTCATCCGCCGAACGCGCCCGCCAGGCTGCGGGTGCGACGCCGAATTCCCGCTTGAATGCGCGGCTGAACGCCGCCTCCGAGTCGTAGCCGGCTTCGAACCCAATCTTTGCGACGGGCTCGTGGGAGCTGTGCAGCCGCTGCGCGGCGAACCGCAGTCGCTGCTTGCCGAGATAGCGCATGGGCGGCTCGCCCATGATGCGCGTGAAGCGGTCGGCGAATGAGGAGCGCGAGATCCCGACCTCGGCCGCAAGCTCATCTACGCTCCAGTCGTGCTCTCGACGCGCGTGCAGCAGGGTGAGCGCCCGGCCGACCACGGGGTCGCTGAACCCGGCAAGCCATCCTCGCTCAGGAGGCGGCATCGAGTCCACGTAGCGGCGAACGGCTTCCATGAACAGGCATTCGGCGAGCTGAGCAAGAAGCGGGAGCGAGCCCGGACGTCCTGCAGCCATCTCCTGGGCGGCAAACCGCAGTGAGGTCTCGATCCAATCCACCGAGCCTCCCTTCGCGACTTCGAGCTTGAGCAGGCTCGGCAGAATCCCGATCACCGGATCGTTCGGCGCGTCCGTGCCAAGGAATCCACACATGATGTGGGTGCTCTCGCCGCCACCGCCATGGTCGATGCGTGCCAGACCGCCGTCCGCAGGGGGCAGGACCAGCTCCTTGGCGTTGACGGCTCTGATGCGCAGATCGCTACCAAGCCGATGCTTGTCGTTGGCGGGAAAGACGACGACCTCCCCGGCTCCGATTGCGACCGGCTCCTGATTGGCGATCTGCAGAAGCGCCCGGCCGTGCGTCACGTAGTGATATGCGATCACGTGCGCCGGGAGGGGCATCATGAGGAGCCCGACCTCCTCCGGTCCGATCGCCGATGCGCTGACGCACCAAGGCGCCCTGAACTCGCAGTCGAGGAAGATGCCGCCCGAGAGGCGGAGCGTTCGCAAGATATCCAGCAGCGCGTTCATCTGCGGCCCGCTCGGGGGATCTGCCATCTAATCCGGCGTTGCGGTCATTCACCGGGCAAGTGACTTGACCTAGATCAACAACAGATATCACGCACCTGCCGCGTGACCAGTCACCGGATAACACGGACCCGTGAAGAAGGAGAAAAGCCATGACGAAAAGACAATTCTTGTTGGTCGCAGTTGCCTGCGCTCTGATCGGTGCGCAGGCGACGACAGC
>JBIOVC010000301.1:0-2730 GCA_044867545.1 Hyphomicrobiaceae bacterium
GCAGGCGATCTCGCCGCGATTGGCGATCAGGATACGCTTGAACATGCCGCGATTGGACCCCGCGAGCCGGCACCCTACGCTTGCGGCGTCAGCGGAAAAAAGTCAATCAGGCTGGGTGGCGAGCGGGATGGAAAGGCTCACATGAGCGTCCGAGGGGAGCGTCTGGCTGCGCGGCCGTGGCTGGCGATCCAGGCAAGCACATAAGCATCGACATCCGGCGACCGGCGTATGCTGGCCCATTCCGACGCGCGGGACAGGCTTCCGGCCAGACGAGCGACAATAGGCGAGCTCTTGATCGCCGCGAGCAACGCTTGCAGACCGGCGCCGGCCGATGGCCCGGACCTCGTCATTGACGCTCTCCATTCCTTACGCGACGGACGACTTGAACAAAGATTATGCAACGACCCCGATCGGGGCCAGGAAGGTTTCCCTACGTCCATCAACTTAGTCGCGGCATATAACGTTCCGGTTCGAACCAAATAATGGCCCGCGAGCGCGTTCGGCTGGCGGCACCGCCATGGCGAAGTTGCGGCACTGCAACAAAACCCGGTCGTCACGATGAATGGCCGCAATCTGGTCGGACCCCACCATATGTGGATACCATCAACGGTTGTTATGTGATCCAGCGCAATTATGGGGTTTTCATCGGCGGCGGGCATCCGCCGCAGCTGGCTTCCCCGATGGCTCGCGCGGTCATGGGATGCAGCGGCCGGTCAAACAGGACATCCAACACGATGCGCCGGCCAAGCGATCCGGTGAGGCGGTGAGTGCGCGCTTCAGATGCGCCACACTGGCATGCGGCGCTCGAGGCGCAGGCGAAGCAACCGCCCAATCAGCTCGATCGAAGCACCGCGGCGTGCCGTTCGAGATCGCGACCGGCTATCATTGTCTCATGCGCGAGCCGAAGCGACGCTTGCTTGCGGCGTGATCGCGGTGGCGCTGCCGCTGCCCGCAATGAGCAACTGCGAGGCAAATTCTTCCCCGGCACGCGCGCCGTACCGTTCAAGCCTTCTCCGGATGTGGACCTGGAAGCAATATTGCTTTCATAGCAAGTAGCTATCGCCGCCGACACTGTCGGTAGCTTTTGCAGTTGTCCGGTTTTGGTAGCACATCATCTGTCCGCTTTGGGTTTCGGCGATCCGGGGGAGAGCGGAACGCCCCCCGGGGCCGTTTTCTGTCGATCAGATCACTGCTGGCGCCGGTCCAGGAGCGGTTTCTTTGTTCGACCTGGTAGCCCGTTTCTTCGTCCCGACCCGTGGCTTGCCCTTGGCCTCGGGTCGAGACGCGGTCAAGGCTGGCCGTCGTGCCGGCGGTGCCGCAGACGCAAGCGTTTCCAGGCCACGCCTTGACGGCGGCGAGCCTGCGGCCATGCTGAGCCGGGTCGGGGCGATCTCGCGGGCCTCTGCGTCATAGCGGGCAAGGCAACGCGGTCCGTGGAAGACGCTGAGCGTGCCGTCCGGATAGTCCCGAACCTTCACGCGCGCCTTCACGTAATGGGCTCGTATGCGGCTCTCCGGCAGCTGCAGCTTCAGCCTTGCATAGGCCACGGTGTTGTCACGTCCCACCACGCGCTCCTCCTCGATGCACAGCGCCTCACTCAGGAGGCCGGCGGCGGCCGGAACGAAGGCGCTCTCGGCGAGCGCCGCAGGCTTGGCGAAGCGAGCATTGTGCTGCGGCAGATAGACCTCGCGCATCCACTGGTTCGCGGTCTCGACGTCGTGGATACCGGTATGCTCGAGCTCCTTGACCAGCCGGTCCTGCAGCGTCCCGAACATCCGCTCGCTGCGGCCACGCGCCTCCGGCGAGTACGCCGCAATATGCTCGACCCCAAGCCGATCGAGCGCACGGCCGACCTGCGTCAGGCGATCCTTGTCCACCGCCTCGCCGGCCTTGTCGGTGTAAAAATAATGGCTGCCGCGGTCGCTGTAGAGCGAGCACGGCAGCCCATGCGCCACAAACACCTCGAGCAAGCCGCGAAACGTCGAGGCGGTTCCTTCCTCCTCGACCAGGAAAGCCGAATAGACCGTGCTCGTTGCGTCATCCATCGTGACGATCAGATCGAGCGGCGCCTGTCCTTCCAACCAGGCGTGCCGCGAGCCGTCCTGGTGCAGCATCATCCCCTCGCACGGCTTGCGCTCCCGCTTGCGCCGATGCGCCCCGCGGCGCTTGGCCCGTTCCACCAGTCCGGCTGCGTGCAGTTGCGTCTTCGTCCAGGTGTAGCCCCACGTGAACGTGTGGTCGCGAACTCCATGCTCGTGGAAATGCTTCACGTTCCAGCCCCGATAAACCGTCCGATAGAGCTGCAGCATCCGATCAACCGCCGGCGCCTCGATCCGCTTCGGCGACGCCTTCCCCAACCGCCGATCCAGCAGACCGGCATCCCCGTCCTCCTCAAACCGGTCACGGTAGCGCCGGAACTGCCGCTCCGACATGCCAAGCAACTCCCCGGCTTCCAGCATCGATAGCTCCCGCCGTTCCCAGCGGCTCATAACATCCCTGAACTTCTGCATCCTGCGGTCCTGTAGCCACGTCGCCCGGTTCATCGATTCGCCCCCTCGCAGAGGCAAAAAACCGGACAACTCGTGTGCTACCTAACCCGGACAACTCGTGTGCTACCGACACAGCTCGATAGGCACCTTGACGTTTAGCGACTTCGCGAGGCCTTCTCGTTCGAGGTGACGAGCGACCGACCGGGCGACGAAGCCCAGCGCACGGCGCGACCGTACGAAG
>JBIOVC010000302.1:0-8364 GCA_044867545.1 Hyphomicrobiaceae bacterium
GAAACGTCGCCAGGCGGCGGCCTTCGTGTGCTGTTGAGCTTTCCCCGGCAAGCGGGCGGGCCATCGCCGCGCCACCTTCCTGGCCGATCGCATCCGGCATGAGAGCACGAGCAGCAGGATGCTCAGCTCCTCAATTGCTACGCAACTCGTGCAAACAAAATCCCAGCAACAAAATCCCGAGTGTCTGCCAGCGAATGCACACCGAGCAATTCTGGACTGGTCAAATCGACAAAGCGGCTATTGCGCAACTGTCCTTGCCAACCCGAGGAGCCGACCAAACGCCGGCTCCCCGGCTCTAGAGACTTGGTCCGCAGCGCCGACCAAAACGAGCCCTTACGAACCGATCGAGGGCAGACACCTTATCCAATCCACCCGCCCCGCACCCAACCGATCGTCAATATCGTCTCAGCGCACGCAATAGTACCAGCAATCCTCACCCGGCGCTGTATCCTTGAGGCAACAGTCAGCGGTTATCTGATAAAATACTGACAAATCTCATCAGCCCTAGATCAGAATAGAGCGACGGAGGCACCCTTGAGACACGCCCGACTCCAGCTCGCCGCGATGCTGCGGCAGATCGGTTTGCAGAGCCTGCCGCGGCGGTCAAGATCGGCGCAGGGTGCCTTTTGGGTGCCCGATCTCGCCTTCCCACATGGGCACGGCGCGCAACGACGGCCTCGCTCATCCAGAGTCGGGCTCGCCAGGGTCGTGCCCAAGCGCCTGAAGGAGGGCGGGCTCGATGGTCGTGATGCCATTGCTCTCATCAATGCAAATGAGTTCTGGGGCACCAGCGTCGTCATAAGTCGTCGGATCGAGCGGTCCACTGGACGCTTGTCGCCTCCATCGAGGATCTCGAGCTGTTTCGCCGCAAGCGACTTGAGGTGAGCACAGTGCCTGATCTTGCGGCTGCGGCAGGAGGCCGAAGCCGCCTTCTCCGGCTCTCGGGAACAAGAACGTGCGTGAGCCGAGTTACTGACTTTCACGACGCGGTACTCTTTTTCATGGAACCTGGTACTTTGTTATCAGGATTCATGACAAGGCACCACTTTTCATGGCCCGCGCCCCCAGGAAGCGCTTTTCACAGGCCATTAGCGTCTTTCACGACAGGCGCTTGCCGGAGCCTGCACGGCCTGCCGGCTACGCGGCACTCATCGACGCCTACGATCTGAAGGTTCCCCTTCCCCGCACGCTGTCGGCGATCGGGACCAAGCACAGGACCATCCTCAAGGATGGCTGGCGGATCCTGACGCCGCGGCACGAGCCGGAGGCGATCCTTGAAGGCCATCTCACGTTCGCGCTGAAGCACGAGGGGCTGGACCTTGCCGTGCTCAAGCGGCTGTTCCTTGCGGTGGGTCCCGACGAGATCGCGGCCATTGTGCGCGCCTCGCCGACCGGCGGCTACGCACGCCGCATCTGGTTCCTCTACGAGTGGCTGCTGGCGGAGCCGCTCGACCTTCCCAACGCAAAGAGGGGCACCTACGTCCCGGTCGTCGATCCCAGCCTGCAATCGGAGGCGCGCTCGGTCACCTCGACCCGGCACCGGGTCAAGAATAACCTGCCGGGAACGCCCGAGTTTTGCCCGCTGGTGTTCCGCACGGAAGAATTGGACCGGTTCGTTGCGATGAACCTCGCAGACCGCGCGCGCGCGATTGTCGCCAAAGTGCCGAAGGATATTCTTGCCCGAGCGGCCGTGTTCCTCCTCCTTCAGGACTCCAAGTCGAGCTACGTCATCGAGGGAGAGGACCCTCCACACGATCGCGTCCAGCGTTGGGGGCGTGCCATCGGCGAGGCCGGCCGCCAGCCGCTCGATACGGATGAGCTTCTGCGCCTACAGCGCATCGTCATCGGCGACGAGCGGTTCGTGCATCTCGGCCTGAGGCGCGAGGGCGGTTTCGTCGGTGAGCACGACCGCCACACTGGCGCGCCGCTGCCGGATCACATCGACGCGCGGCCCGAGGATCTGCCGTCGCTGCTGGGCGGGCTCGTCGCCTTCGACCGCGGCGCAACGCAGGAGCTCGACCCGGTCATCGCCGCCGCAATCCTCGCCTTCGGCTTCGTCTACATCCATCCCTTCGAGGACGGCAACGGACGCATCCACCGCTACCTGATCCATCACGTGCTGGCGCGGCGCGGCTTCAACCCGCCCGGCGTCGTCTTCCCGGTATCCGCGGCAATCCTCGATCGCATCGACGACTACAGGAAGGTCCTCGAAAGCTACTCGACCCGCCTGCTGCCGACGGTCCGGTGGGAGCCGACCGAACGGGGCAACGTCAGGGTCCTGAATGACACAGCCGACTTCTACCGCTTCTTCGACGCGACGCCGCATGCGGAGTTCCTGTACGAGTGCGTCCTCAAGACCATCGAGGAGGACCTGCCGAGCGAGGCTACCTTCCTGCGTCGCTACGACCGGTTTCGCGCCAGGGTCGAAGCGCTCGTCGACATGCCCGGCAACACCATCGACCTCCTGTTCCGCATGCTGCGCCAAAACGGCGGTCGCCTTTCCAAGCGCGCCAGGCAACGCGAATTCGCCAAGCTCACGGAAGCAGAGGCGCAGCGGGTCGAGGAGGCCTATGCGGATACAATCGAGCATGCCAAGTGATGCCAGTGCCGTCTCGCGCTCGGCGGCAATGCGGCTCTGAAGCATGGTGCCGATGACCCTACGGTCCTCGGCCGTCCAAAGGTCGGCGCTGGCGTTGAGCAGGCGCTTACGCGCCGCTTCCAGCCCCACGGGCGCGCCCTCCTGCTCGCTGAGCGGCGGCCACAGCAAGCGGTAGCGCACGCCGGTCGAGGTGGGCTGGCGGGCGAGCTCGTCGTTGATGCGGATGCGCTGCGCCTCGGCGTCCTGCAGCAGGCGCTTAATCGCCGAGGCGATCTCCGACTCCAGATGGCCCTCCAGGATCTCTCACGCTCCCTGGCGGTCAGCAGCTCGTTGCGCTGGGCGATCTCCTCCCTCAAGTAGAGCGTGATCGTATCGGGACGCTCGCGCCGGCCCTGATGCAGGATCTGGACGACCAGCCCGAGGTCATTGCTTTCGATGTAGGTCTGCAGGCTGCGCCCGCTGAGCGCACCCTGCAGGGCGGTGGCGTCGCCCGCGACCTCCTTCTGCACCCGTTCCCACGCCGCCTCGTCGTGCTTGATGTTGGTGAGCGCCTGCTCGGTGCGGCGCGCCAGGGTGAGGGCCGGGTCGATGGTCCAGCTGCCGGTCAGATCCGGCACTGGATCACGCTGCAAGCCGACAGTAAACGTCGAGTTCCTCCACCGGCGGTGGAATCATTTCCCGGAACGAAACCGCCTGTCGGCGACCGCTGCTTGCCAAACCCGCCTTGCGCATATGCACAATGCGCCATGGTGTCGGAAGGATTGACGCCCGGATGATCGAAGCTGGCTCAACTGGGCGGTCATTGATCGCCCCAAAGCGGACTACCATCCGGGCGTCGGCCGCGACATGCTTCGCGAGCCGGGTCCAGACTACCGCTAGGTCCGCCGCGAAGGACTCCGGGCTTCGATGGCCCACTTGTGACTCCGCAGTGTAGCAGACCTCGTCGGAGCCGCCGAGAAACCACTCTCGCAGCCATTGATCCGGACGATAAGTTCGCAGCCCATAGTAGGGAGGCGAGGTCACCACATGGCGGACCGACCCAATATTTCGCAAGACGTCCGACCAGGAGATGCTCCGGCTGTCCCCCAGGCACACGCGCGATCGAACCGGTTGGAGGGCACCGCCAAATGCCCGTTTGGCACGAGCATCGATGACCTTAACCACATCCACGATCGGAGGTCGCAGTCCGCGTTCCTCCCAGAATCTCACTGCATATTTGGGTTTGGGACCATACGTTCGCGGAGATTGATTGGAAAGATATGAGCTTGAGCCGTTCTTGTGTTTCGGGCCGTGGAGAGCGCCAAGCATCAGTCCCCGGAGCGCACGCGCTGCGCCGCTCAGATGCGACTGCCGCAAGCCTTCACGGATCGAACAGATTTGTCGCAGAACGTCAGGATGATAGGCCAAATCCCAAAACGCACCTTGCGGAACCTCGGGATCTCGGTGCTCGGCGATCAGTGTCCTGGCTAACCCGACAATATCTTCAACGCTCGTCGCGCCCCGGCTTAGTTTCGCTGCGGTCGCCGCCACCGCGACCGGAGAGCTGTCAATCCCAACCGTGGGCAGCCCGCGCACACGCGCGGCCAGGTTCGTTGTGCCTCTCCCGCAGAACGGGTCAAGCACGACCCCATGCCGGGCATTCTTCAGGATCTGCTTCTCGATGGCCTCGGCCAGCAACTCCCCGTAACGCTTGAACAGGGTGCCCTTGAAGACCTTGCTCCGCAAGAAGCCGTCGAAGATGATCAGAGTATCCGACCCGTACTCCTTCTTTGTCATGTCGAGGAGCACCGCCCACTCGGTCACCTCGCGGTAGACGTTGATCCAGCTCGGGCTTCGCGGCTTGTCTGGCGTGCCGTCGCGGAGCATGAAGCTAAGGTCCCCGACCGAACGAACGTCGAGCGCCTCCATCATGCGGCCCAGGGGTGAGATCGGCCGTCCATTCTCAAAGTGGCGGGAGTTCGGCTCGGCAGTAGGAGTGGTCGGCGTCACCACCTCCAGCCAGAGCTCGTTGCGGTTGCTGTCGACGATCCGAATGATCTGAACGAGAAAAGGATCGAATCGAAACTCATTGTTGCCCCCGTCTGTCCCCACCATCGACACGCTGGTCGTACTGCGGGGGTGAATGCGATGCTGGCTGTGCTCCAGCGGAGCAATCTCCTTGAGCAAATCGTCAAGTAGGGTGCGGTCGGCGACGACGCAGTACGCAACCTCCTGCCTGAGCTTGGCTAGCGTCTCCGGGTCGAGCACCAGCGATCCCCCTATCTATAACGCTCTTCTCTGGTATCGATTCGCTCCGCCGCCACCTTAGCCTCATGACTGCAATTTGCGCTATCCGGCGATGATGCACTGGGCGCTGCGGGCGATTTCTTTGGGGCGTGTGCCGGGTGACCAGGTTGAACCCTCGTGCTGCGGCCCCAGTGGTCGCATCAGCAGGATGCGAACGGCCTCGCGCAGCTCCTCCTCCTAGACCTGCCGCTGGCGCTGGCCGACGCTGCGGCTTGGGCTGTCGACATCTGGTCCGTTCACCTTGGCGCAGGCCATCGGGCCGGGTTGAGCGCGAACGCCGCACGCGCCAGCCGGTGCGCCTCGGCGTCGTTTGCACAGCCGGCGAACCAGGTGGCGAGCACGCGGAAATCCGCCGACCGATCGCTGCGGCCGCTGCGGCGCTCGTTGAGCGCACCGATGGCGCTGAGAAGCTGCGGGATCGCCGCGCTCGCCCGCATACGCAGCAGCTCCGACTGCGAGGGCTCATTTTTCACAGCTCGGGTGTTCTGGCTGGGCGTCGGACGAATCTGTCCTTGAAGCATAGCGTCAAACCAGGCTCGCCGGCTAACCCCGACCGTGCACCCATAGACGGTAGGCCGCGATCCACTCCGCACCGGCCGGCGACGGTGTCGGCAAGGGGAGGTCGGCCAGCGCGATCCTCTGGCGATGCCGGCCCGCCTTGCAGACGGCGACCAGCCTACCGTCGCCGCTCATGTCGACGCTGACCACATCGGCCGTGATCCCCAGGACCGTGGTCTTGAAGGGCAGCGCAAGATTCTCCTCGATCATTGCGAATAAGCCAGTTGCCTGCTCCTCCTCGTCATAGCAATCGACGGTCGCCTCCTCTATCAGCTCTCTCAGGTGCTGCGTGCTCGCCACGCTCGCTCGGCTCATTCTGTCCTCCCCTCCCTGCTGTGTACCGCATTCAGAATCGCCGCATGGTGATGCACCGAGTCGGCCGGCGGGCGTCCCTCAGTCGGGGCTTCTCCACGGCTCCATCGGCAGCCGCATACGGCTGCGACAGCAAGTGCACGGGAGACGACATGAGCGAGTATCAATACTATGAGCTCCTCGCGGTCGACCGGCCCCTCGATGGCGTCGCGCAGGCCGAGCTGCGCGCGATCTCCTCGCGCGCCCGGATCAGCTCAACGAGCTTCGTCAACAGCTACGATTGGGGCGACCTCAAGGCCGATCCGCTGAAGCTGCTCGAACGCCACTTCGATGTCTTTGTCTACCTCGCCAACTGGGGCACCCGCCGCCTCGCCTTGCGGCTGCCGAGAAAGCACTTCGACCCCGCGTCCATCGCTGGTTTCGACCTTGGAGACCTGATCAGGGTGCGCACGACGGGCTCCAGCGTGATCCTCCATATCGAGCGGAGTGAGGCGGAGCCCGAGGACTGGGACGATGGCTCTGGATGGATGGGCCCGCTGGCGCCGTTGCGCGCCGATCTTCTCGACGGCGATCTCCGGCTGTTCCACCTCATGTGGGTCATGGGGATCTATCTCGGCGAGATCGATGGTGACACGCCGGAGCCGATACCCGGCCCTGGGCCGCTTTCGGCTCCGTTGGCAGCCCTGGCCGAGTTTCTCGGCGCGGACGGGGACCTGCTCGCCGCCGCCTACGGTACGGGATCGCCGGTCCCGCGCGCCGGGCCGGACCGCGAGCAGGTGCGCGCGGCTATCGCCGTAATGCCGGACGAGGAGAAAGTGTCCTACCTGCTGCAGCTCTATGAGGGCAACGATCCACACCTCGCCTTGAACCTGCGCAAGCGCTGCCGGAAAGGAGCGGCGCAGGCACAGGGCGAGCCCGATGCACGCCCGCGGACGGCCGGAGACTTGCAGCAGCAGGCCGAGCAGCTCCGCGACGCGCGCCTTCGCGCGGCAGAGGAGCGTGCCGCGGCAGAGCGCCGGCGGCGCGAGGCGGAAGAAGCGCAAGCCCGCGCCCGGCGCCTGCGCGCCCTGGCCCAGCGCGGCGACAGCGCCTGGCGTGATATCGAGGAGCTGATCACGCTGCGTAATCGGCCCTCGTACGACCGGGCCGCTGCACTGCTGGCCGACTTGAGAGACATTGCCGCAGCGGCGCAGCGGTCCGACGAGTTCACACGCCGCGTTGCAGAGATCGGCACCCGCCACAGCCAGAAGCGCCAGTTCATCTCGCGCCTGGTGAGGGCGGGCATCCTTCCAGGTTGAAGCTCGGAGCGTCGCTGCACATATCGCGGCTTGGCCGCAGGTCACCTCATTGACGCCGAGCCTGACCGCTTCATTAAGATCGCGGAGACCGAGTTCCATCGCATGAGGTCAACTTCACCCCTGTCGATCCAGCCGACGAGAACCAATCCAGATGCGAGAAGCGCCCCTGTCTTGAGCCGATACACATTCGGAGGGTGCTTGGTCGGCGGTCAGCGATGAGGCGGTCGCGGATAGGCGGCAGCCTTTGTGGAATGCCGAGGGGCAACGAGAGCTGCATCGCCTCCCCTCTTCAGTGGAAATCGCGGCTCTTGATGAGAGAGAGGCCGGATGGGTTGGATCGCTCACTGGGGCCTTCCGGAGCAAATGGAGTGCCGTCGCGCAGGCGTCCCAGCTCCTCGCTGAGATCGATGAAGCTTTCCGCCAGGACGTGGACCACGAGACCTGCGCGCTGCAGGCGCCCGCGCACGGCGAGGAAGCGCGAGGTCATGACCGTGCGGCGGTTTCTTGCAAAGACTTTCGGCCACACGATGATATTGGCAATGTCCGTCTCGTCCTCGATAGTGACGAACACGACGCCCTTGGCGCCCGGCATTTGCCGCGTCAGAACGAGACCGGAGACGGTGATCCTTCGGTTCTGCGGCAGCTCTTCGCTGCGGTGGTCCACGTTGCGCATGATGCCGAATTGCGCAAGCCGCTCGCGGAAGAAGCTTACGGGATGCTCCTTCAGCGACAGGCCCGTCGCAACGTAGTCCTCCGCCACATGCTCGCAGAGCGGCATGGGAGGCAGCACGATCTCCAGCTCCGGAAAAAGCTCGTCATCCACATGGGGGGCAAGGAGAGGGAGCGGGCAGCCCCCAGCAGGCGAGATTTTGGACTGCCCGCTCCCTTTCCTGATTGAGATCGCGTCAAGCCGCCGGGCGGCCCATAGCGCTGCACGCCGGTCGAGCCCCATCGAGCGGAAGGCATCCGCTTCGGCGAGACGCTCGATGGTGAAGCGTGACATACCCGAGAGGGCAGCGAGCCGTTCGATGCTGGCATAGCCATTGCCCCGTGCCGCGACGAGCTTGCTCAGCTCATCCTTGCTCAATCCTTGGATTTGTCGGAAACCGAGGCGCACGGCGCGGCGATCGCCACCATCGGAAGGTCGCTCCAGAGTGCAATCCCATTCGCTGAAATTGACATCAACCTCCCGCACCTCGACGCCGTGCTGACGCGCATCGCGCACGAGCTGGGCCGGCTGGTAGAAGCCCATCGGCTGGCTGTTGAGGATGGCGGCGCAGAAGACGTCCGGGTAGAGGCACTTGATCCACG
>JBIOVC010000303.1:0-4514 GCA_044867545.1 Hyphomicrobiaceae bacterium
CTGATGCGCGCCGGAGGCCGTGGTGATGATGCGAGCGGGCACGCTCGCCTTCAGGCGATCGAGCAGCAACGTGGTCAGCAGGAACGGCGCCAGGTGGTTGACCGCCCAGGTCAGCTCGATGCCGTCCGGGCTCAGCTGCTGCGTGCCGTACATAGCGCCCGCGTTGTTGACCAGCACATCGAGCCTTGGACAGCGCGCCAGCACCTCGGCGGCCAGTTTGCGCACGGCGACCTGCGATGACAGGTCGGCGACGAAGGTCGTGACAGTTGCCGCCTTGGCTGCCGCACCGATCGCCGCCGCCGCCACACGCGTTCTCGTCTCGTTGCGGCCGACGATGGCCACGTTGGCGCCGAGCGCGGCCAGAGCCTGCGCGGCCGCCAGGCCGATGCCGTTGGTGGCGCCTGTGATCAGGATGTGCTTGCCCTGCACGAGGTTTTCCCAAGCCAATGCGCTGGCGCTACGCGGCCTCCCACTTGATGGAACCGCCGACCGAGGGGAACTGCTCCACGTAGGATACCGCCGGGTGCAGAGCCCACAAATCTCCAAATCG
The DNA here is from genome assembly GCA_044867545.1 of Hyphomicrobiaceae bacterium. Taxonomy (GTDB): domain Bacteria; phylum Pseudomonadota; class Alphaproteobacteria; order Rhizobiales; family Hyphomicrobiaceae; genus DATLZB01. Next base: position 551 of record JBIOVC010000303.1, read on the forward strand.
CTCCCGTCCCTCCCGGTTGAGATCGACCGGCAGCCGGCACGTCACAAACGCGCAGCCGAACACGAGTAGCTCGACAGCGTCCGTCCGAGCCATGTGCACCACGGCCATACTATCAGCCAGCCGGCTCGGACCATTCAATGACCAAGGCGCGCCTCCGCGCCACGAAAATCCATCACGCCCAGCATCCTGAACGCGTGAGCTGCATCGTCCAAAATTACTGATGTCCCACAGGGGAAATCGTGAGCGCGCTTCCGACCTGCTCCGCTTGCGCAATGCCGTAGTTGTCACCACGTTCGGGTGTGTGTGTGCAGAAAGCGAGGACGAAGCCCGTGGCCCACGCACAGCAGGCAGCTGCAGAAAGACACGAGGACTTGCCGGAGATCCCCGTCTTCGATGTCGGGCCGGATTTCGCAATCGAAACAGCGCGCCTCGCCGGCCGTGACCGAGCCTACGCGATGCTCGACGCCGCGACCGCCGGCGTCCCCATGCTTGGGCTGCGACTGGCCGACGCCATTTCCCGCCGCTGGCTCAGCGCGCAGCAGTCTCCCTATCTGCCGGAGCTCGATCAACTCGCCAGCCTCAGTACGCGCCCAGGCGCGTATTTTCTCAACGTCCACTACGAATGGGGATGCACGACCGCCGCGAAGCCGGGCATGGACGGTGCCAGCGCGCGGCTCCTGCGCGTGCTCGACTGGAACGTGAACGGTCTTGGCCGGCACATCGTTGCGGCGCGGATCGCGAGCGCCTTTGGCCCCTGGGTCTCTCTGACCTGGCCAGGCTTTACCGGCGTCCTGCAGGCGATGGCGCCCGGGCGGTTCGCGGCCGCGATCAATCAACCGACCATAAGGAAGCGGGCGGGCATCCGCGCCATTGACTGGCTCTTGAGCAAGCGGGACGTCTGGCGCTCGCACCACGTGCAGCCGATCCATCTGCTGCGGCGTGTATTCGAAGAGGCGCCCGACTTCGCTGCGGCTCGTCGCCTGCTGGAGGCGACCCCGATTTGCACCCCTGCGATCTACACCCTCGCCGGTGTGCGGGCGAGCGAGGCCTGCATTATTGAGCGCCGCGAGACGGCAGCGCGGGTCCTGCTCAAGCCGGCCTGCACGGCGAACGAGTGGCAGACGGTGGAGTGGTACCCGGGGCACCACAGCGCGTTCGAAAACGCGAGGCGCCTCGCTGCAATGCAGATTGCGCCGGGCTCACTTGACCTGACCTGGCTCCATTGGCCAATTCTCAACAAGGATACGCGGCTTGCTCTCGCGGCTGACGCCGCGCAGGGTTGCCTGATCGCGCAAGGCTACGAGGCGAAGGGGCCAGCGACGCGACCTCTCGAGGTCATCCTCTCACGCTGATCGGCGGTCCTGGTCCTTCGGCCTCGCGTAGCCGCCGGCGCTTCGACAAGCCAAAAAGGCTGACGACGCAGCCGGCGGCACCATCACGAGAACGCGCAGCTATTGTGCGAATGAATCCACAGGGTTGGCACCTTTGAGCGACAGCCGTACGCGCCGGCCATCTGGGTCAGACGATCCGGGGTACAAACGGCGTGGCGGTGGCCATAAACGCGCGGACGACCGGCTGGACGCCCGGCGGATTCTGGGAAGCGAGGGCGGCCCATACACCGGTAGATGCGCCGGCAACGACAATGTACAACCGATCAACGAACGGCTGCCTGGCCGTCTAGCGGCCGCAATTGGAAAATCGTGTTTGACGGCCGATGGAAGGCTTCAGATCACTTCGACCGTCCATGCTCCGAGGCTGACCATCTGCTCATCGAACATATACGAGGTCGTGTGAGAACGGCGGTCCAGGCGGACAATCTTGCGGGACGGGCGGCTCTGCGTCCGTTCCGGTAATACCGGCTCAGCTCGCGGAGATCGGTGTCTGCATGGCCTTGAGCCGGATGCCGACCCGTATCGTCACGGCGAGCCACGACAAGAACGCCGTTATGGCCTCAGCCAGTCCCGGTACGCCAAGGATCGCGATCACGCGCTTCAGATTGTAGGCGAGCACGTGCAGCGCCATCTCGGTGGCGACGTGCTGAAGCGTCCTCATCTTGAAGTGCGTCGCACCCATCCACGCTTTGATGGTGCCGAACGGATGTTCGACGGTCTCGCGCCGCAGCTGCATGGCGCCGGGATGGCTGTGGAGGCGTTCTTGCGCCCGCTCGAGGACATCCTCGCGCTCCCACCGCCGGATGCGGCGCTCCTTGCCCGTCGTGCAGTCGCTCTTGAGCGGGCACTCCCCGCAGGTGTTGGTCCAGTAGACGTGCAGCACGCGGCCGTTCTCCTCGCACGTCATCCGGCGCGTCAGCCGCTGGCCGGCAGGGCATAGGTAGCGATCACTCTCGCGATCGTAGATGAAGTCAGCCTTGTCGAACCGCCCGCGGGCCCGCGCGTTCGACGTCGCCGGTTTCGGGACATACACGTCGATGCCGGCGTCCTCGCAAGCGGCGATCTCCTCCCCATTGAAGTAGCCCTTGTCGACGAGAACCTCGATCTTGTCGGCTTCCAGCGCATCTCGCGCCTGCTCGGCCATCGGCGAGAGGTGATCCTTGTCGATGCCGACGTTCGTGACCGCGTGCGTCACGATCAGATGGTGCTTGGTGTCGACGGCACTCTGCACGTTGTAGCCGACCGTGTAGGCGCTGTGGCTTTGCGATGTCAGCGCCCGCGCATCGGGGTCGGTGAGCGAGATCTGCTTCTCGCCCGACGCCTGCAGCTTCGCCTCCAGGGCCGACAAGCTACGCATCTTGGCCTTCAGCGCCTCGATGCGCCCGCTCAGCGCCGCGACCTTGGTGGCAGGCACCGGCACGCCGGTCACCGCCGCCTGGCGATCCGCACGATCGAGCCTGGCGAGATAGCGGGCGATGCTCTCGTCGATCGCAGCGATCCGTCGCTTCAGGCGGTCGTGCGTGAAGTTCTTCTCGCGATGGTTCACGGCCTTGAACTTGCTGCCGTCGATCACCACGCGCGCTTCATCGAGAAGGTGGAGGTTGCGGCAGAGCGCGACGAACCGGCGGCATACCTTGCGGATCGCCGGGCCGTTGTCCCTGCGGAAATCAGCGATCGTCTTGAAGTCGGGCGTGAGCTGGCCGACGAGCCACATCAGCTCGACGTTGCGCTGGCACTCGCGCTCCAATCGACGCGACGACTGGACCTGGTTCAGATAGCCGTACACGTAGATCTTGAGCATCGTCGCCGGATGATAGCCCGGCCGGCCGGTTGCCTCCGGCTCGACGTCGAAGCCCAGCTCCGCGAGATCGAGGGCGTCGACGAAAGCATCGACCACACGCACTGGATTGTTGGCAGCGATCGCCGCGTCCAGCCGCTCAGGAAACAGTGTCGACTGAGCGCGATCTCGCCCTCGATGAACCGCTTCATGCACGCCCCCGCCTGCTATTGCCGAACCATAGCATGCTTCGCGGCTTCATCCTCCGGCGCGGGAGAAGTTTTCACACGGCCTCATACAAAAGCTGACGTAGGACGCTTGCGGTCGGCAACGAGCAGGCCACCGCCGACAACGTCCGTTGATTGGGGTATCGCGCCAGGCTTCCGATGTGAAGCTTCGACTCAGGCGGAACCACCCAGCATGGTCCGGCGCGGCATAGGTGCACTGATCCAAGCGCGCCGCCCGCCACTCGGCATCGCGATTGAAAACAGAAATCGGGATGCTGGATCTCCGGCGACGGCCCAAACTTCTAGAAGTGGACGATCTGACGACCACCTAGCGCCTGCGGCGGACTCGTTGCAGTGTCACGTTGGCAAGAACGGCCTTCGACACGCAGTGTTTCTCCACGACGGCTCGTCGTGCCGAGCTGCACTTGGTCCTGGGCCCTTCGCTGCCGATCGACAGCATTGGTAGATGATGGAAGCCATCATGGCGTCGATCGATTGGCGGCAAAAAACGTTCAAGATCGTCACCGAAAGGGGCTCGGAAGAGGTGGCAGGTTGGGTGGGTGGGCCAT
>JBIOVC010000304.1:0-4048 GCA_044867545.1 Hyphomicrobiaceae bacterium
TGCTGATCGGCTTCTCCATGCTGGGGGCGGCCTGGGTCGGACTGTGGCTCTGGTGGCGGGGACGGCTGTTCGACACCACATGGTTCTTGAAGCCCGCGGCGAATGTCTGGTGGTCAGGGTTCGTTGCAGTAATCGCGGGCTGGACTGTGACAGAGAGCGGGCGGCAGCCCTGGCTCGCGCACGGCATTCTGCGCACGGCGGATGCGCTCTCGCCGGTGCCGGGCGCCAGCGTCGCGTTCACGCTCCTGCTGTTCGTGCTCGTTTACGGCGTGATCTTCTCGATGGGCATCTACTACATCAACCGGCTGATCGCGATGGGCCCCAAAGGCCACTCGATCCAGCCGCCGGAGCAGGGCACGCCGACGCGGCCGCTGTCGGCGGCAGGGGAGGCGGGGCGCGAGGCGCTGGGGTCGGGAACGTAGGCTCGGAGGCGAACGATGGAATGGTATCTGCCGGTGATCTGGGCCATCCTGATCGGCGTCGCCGTCGCGATGTACGTTATCCTCGACGGCTTCGATCTCGGCATCGGCATCCTGTTCCCCGCATTCAAGAACGATCGTCATCGCGACCTGATGGTCAACACGGTGGCGCCGTTCTGGGACGGCAACGAGACGTGGCTGGTGCTCGGCGGCGGCGGGCTGCTGGTGGCGTTCCCGCAGGCCTACGCCGTGCTGATGCCGGCGATGTATCTGCCGGTGATCCTGATGCTGCTGGCGCTCGTGTTCCGCGGCGTCGCGTTCGAGTTCCGCACGGTGGCGCTGACGAGCAAGGAGTGGTGGAACCGTGCGTTCTGGCTCGGCTCGACGCTCGCCGCCTTCTTCCAGGGCGTGATCCTCGGCGGGCTGATACAGGGCATTACGGTCGTCAACGGCGAGTACGGCGGCGGCGCGTTCGACTGGCTGACGCCGTTCGCGATTGTCTGCGGGCTCGGCGTAGTAGCGGGCTACGCGCTGCTCGGCGCGACGTGGCTGGTCCTCAAGACCGAGGGCGAGGTCGCAGCCAGCGCACGGGGCTACGCCAAGATTCTGATCCCGGTGGTGCTGGTGTTCATGGGCATCGTCAGCGTGTGGACGCCGCTGACGGTGGAGCACATTGCGACGCGCTGGTTCACGCCGTCGCATTTCATGTTCCTGTGGCCGGTGCCGCTCGTCACCGCGGTCGTTGCCTGGTGCGGCTGGAGGTGGCTCGATACGGGGCGCGAGGTGCTGCCGTTCTTCGCCGCGATCGGCCTCTTCCTGCTCGGCTATGTCGGGCTCGCGATCTCGTGGTTCCCGTATCTCGTGCCGCCGTCGCTGACGATCTGGCAGACCGCGGCGGTGCCGGCGAGCCAGATCTTCGTGCTGATCGGGGTGCTGCTGCTGCTGCCGATCATCCTCGGCTACATCGGCTTCGTGTACTGGCTGTTCCGCGGCAAGGTGCGCGAGGGCGAGGGCTATCACTGAGCAATCTTGGCTACCGCCGGCGCATGGCGGTCGATGGGCTGGAGTTGGAGTATCGGAGGCGAGCATGAAGGCGGTTCGTACATGGATCCTGATCGCGGATGGTCGTTCCGCGCGTGTCTACCAGACCTCCGGCGGGGCGAAAGCCCTCGAGGCGGTCGAGGACATGACGTTCGAGACGGAGTCGCCGCCCAGCCGGGAGCTCGCTTCCGATCGGCCGGGGCGCAGCTACGAATCGAAGGGGCACGCGCGCCATGCGATCGAGAGCCGTTCCGATCCGCATCGGGAGGCCAAGCGCCAATTCGCCCACCGTCTGGCAGGTGCGATCGGGGCACAACAGGCGGCAAAGCGCTTCGACAAGCTGGTGGTCGTGGCGCCGGCGGTGACGATGGGCGATCTGCGTGCTGCGTTCTCGGACGGAACGAAATCAGCGATCACGTCGGAGCTGGTCGCCGACCTCACGAAGGTCCCCCTCCGCGACCTCCCATCTCATCTCACAAGCGTGCTCAAGTCGTAAGGACAAACGCGGCTTGTCTGTCCCGCAGGGACGGCAACGCGATCACCGATAGATGAGCACGGGGAGCTTGCCGTGGGTCAACACCTTCACGGCCTGGCTACCGAGCAGCAGCTTGGCGACGCCGCGGCGGCCGTGGGAGGCCATGACGATCAGGTCGCAGCCATTGCTCTTGGCGGCCTCGAGGATGCCTTCCGCCGGATCGCTGTCCTTGATGTGGACGGTCTTCAAGGGGACGCTCATGCCGCTTGCGGTCGTCTGTGCGGCGGTCAGGACCTTGCCGGCCCAGGCCGCGGCGCTCTTCTCGTAGCGCTCCACCGGGTTCTCTACCCGGCTCTCGACCTGCCTCGCAATCTCCATTGCGTCCCAGGCTTCGGTCACCGCTACTGCGGTCGCCTGAGCCTTGAGCGCCTTGGCGAGCGCCAACCCGTGCTGCACAGCCTTTGCTGCGAGCTCCGATCCATCAGTTGCGATCAGGATGTGCTTGTACATGGGTGCCTCCCTCGATGCGCTCAGGCGCGTTTCGATCAACGGGCACAGCTTGCTAGCGTACACTGCACAACACCTTGACGACTGTCAAAGTGAGCATGCCAGCGCTGCTGCAGGCTACTAACATTACGGGCGGACAGTCGAGGAGAATGCCGGATGGCGAGATGGGATGGACGTTGCCGCGGGTGGGTCGGCGCTACGGTGGCTGTGGCAATCGCGCTGCTGGCGGCGCCGACAGTGTCGGCCGAGGAGAAGGCGCCGCCGTCCGCGGACAAGGGCTATGCGCTCGCCCAGCGGCTGTGCCAAAGCTGCCATCTGATCGAGGACAAAGCCGGCGTCACAGTGCCGGCCGACGTGCCAACGTTCCGGGGGATCGCCAACCGGCCGGGACAGACGGCGCAACGGATCACGAACGTCCTGATCCAGCCGCATGCGCCGATGCCGGACGTGCGGCTGACGAGTGCGGAGATCCTCGACATCATCGCGTATCTCGATACGTTGCGGACCAACAAGGCGGGTCCGCCGCTGCTGCCGCCGCCCGGCAGTCCGAAGCCGAAGTATCCGGAGCCGTCGTGAAATTAGGGGTCGGCCTCGCTCCTCCTCGGCGATGAGTCGCGCGCGTGTCACGGTCGTCGTGCTATGCACCGAGTAGCGTGGCGACGGCCGTGAGGAATTCTCTGATGCCGCATAGGAACCGCTGGGGCGGCGTGCTCGCCGCTGCGATCGGGCTCGTGCTGATGGCCGGCCCGGTTCTCGCCAGGACGGTGACGATCACCATCGTCCAGACCAACGACATCGACCGCATGGAGGCCGACAAGGGGCGCGGCGGCTTTGCGAAGCTTGCCGCCGTCGTCGCGGCCGAACGCGCCAAGGGTCACGTGCTGTTCGTGCACGCCGGCGACACGTTCTCCCCGTCGCTGCTCTCCGGCATCGACGGGGGCAAGCATATCGTGGAGATACTCAATCGCATGCGGCCCGACGTCCTGACGCCGGGCAACCACGAGTTCGATTTCGGGCCGGACAACTTCCGCGCCCGGCTCGCCGAGGCAAAGTTCGACGTCGTGACCTCGAACGTGCGCGAGGCGGATGGCTCTCCGCCGCGCAACACGCTCGATACGAAGATCGTGGAGCTCGACGGCGTGCGCATCGGCTTCTATGGGCTCACGACCGAGACGACGCCTACCGTGTCGAGTCCGGGCAATCTCAAGTTTCTTGCCACGCCCGAGACAGCGCGCAGGAAGGCCGCCGAGCTTCGCGCGAAGGGCGTCGACCTCGTCGTCGCGGTGGTCCACACCCCGCTTGCCGTCGACCTGCTGCTCGTTCGCGACCAGGCCGCCGACGTGATCCTGTCCGGCCATGACGAGCATCTGCTCGCCTTCTTCGATGGCAAGACGGCGCTAGCGGAATCGGGAGCCCAGGCGGGCCACGTCGTCGTGACGACGCTCACCATCGACAAGGAGGAGAGGGGCGGCAAGACCACGTTCGCCTGGCGTCCGACCTTTCGCATCGTCGATACTGCCGACGTCGAGCCGAACGCCGAGATCGCCGCCGCGGTCAAGGGCTACGCCGACCGGCTGGACAGGGAGCTCAAGGTCACCATCGGCAA
>JBIOVC010000305.1:0-10570 GCA_044867545.1 Hyphomicrobiaceae bacterium
TCGTGACGACACCTGACGGTGCCGGATTGCTCTACGGCCGTGCACGCGACTTCCCTATCCCCGGCTTCATTGCGTGGGCTGATCCGGCGGCGGCCGCCGAAATCCTGAGGGAGGGTCATTTTTGAGCCGCAGCATACACCTTCTGTCACGCGACCTTCTGCGTGACGATCTGCGCGGCTGGTACCCAGCTGGTACCCAGCACCCGCCGCAGACGGCCTGACCAGGAAGAGAAAACCTCGCGAAACGCCTTATTTTACGGTTGATTTTGAATGGAGCGGGCGATGGGATTTGAACCCACGACCCTCACGTTGGCAACGTGATGCTCTACCCCTGAGCTACACCCGCTCGCTTGGTGCCTGCCGGCCGGACTGCCGCGACAGGGCCCGTCTTATCGCGCAACCCTGCGGCCATTGCAAGGCGTCCCGGCGAGTGGTGGTGTCTCCGTCTGAAAGCGCTCGACAAAGGAGCGTCATCCTCGGCCGCACTTCTCCCTCTCCCCTCGTCCTTCACGCGGGGAGAGGGTCGGGGTGAGGGGCAGGTGCCCCGCGACCGGAGTCAAGCATCTGCCCCTCACCCTAGCCCTCTCCCCGCTGCGCGGGGAGAGGGAATTCCCGAGGATGAGTGATGCCGAGAGACGAGCGCTTTCAAACCGAGACACTACCCGGCGGCGAGGCGGCCCCCATTCCTAGGAACGGCTGGTCCCGCCCGCCCCTTCGAAGACGGCGATCGCCGCCGCCAGATCCTCGATCGACGCGCCGACCGACTTGAACATCGTAATCTCGTCCGCCGAGCGGCGGCGAGGGGCCGTCCCGCGCGCCAGCTCGTAGAGGTCGCCCTCGATCTTGGCGGGCTCGATCACTCTGGACTCGAGCGGCTGGGTGAGGTCGCCCGCTTCCCGCATCGCGCCCTCGCGGGTGTCGACCCAGATCCGCGCCCGCCGGACGGCCGCATCGTCGGTCTCGCGCATGTCGGGACGGAACGCGCCGACACAGTCGAGATGCGTGCCGGGCTTGAGCCACTGGCCGCGCACCAGCGGCGTAGACGACAGCGTCGCGGTCGAGATCAGGTCGGCACCGCGCACCGCGGCTTCGAGATCCTCCGTCGCCGAAGCCGCGAGGCCCATTGCCGTGAGCTTGGCCGTCAGCCGCTGCGCACCGTCGAGCGTCCGGTTCCAGACCGCCACCTCGCGGATCGGCCGGACCGAGGCGTGCGCGCGGACGAGATAGGGCGCGAGCGCGCCGGCCCCGACGATCAGCATGCGGGCGGCCTTCTCGGGTGCCAGATGGCGCGCGGCGAGAGCGGATGCCGCCGCCGTCCGCCACACCGTGAGCCGCGGCGCATCCATCAGCGCCAGCGGCTCGCCGGTCTCGGTCGAGAGCAGCAGGTACGCGCCCTGCACCGCGGGCTTGCCGAGCTTGCCCGCATCCGGGAACACCGTCACCGACTTGATGCCGATGTAGCGCCCGGCGGTGGCCGCACCCGGCTCCGTCGCCGACCACGCCGGCATCAGCAGCAGCGTGGCATCGGGCCGGTCGGCGAGCTTGATCGTGTGATGATGGCGCGGCGGCGCGATGGCGCCGGTCTGGAACGCGCGCTCGAGCACATCGACCAGCGCCGGGTAGCTGAGCGCGGCCTCGATCTGATCGGCAGTGATGAAGCGCATGGCACCCCCTCTCCCCCTCGTCCTTCACGATGGAAGAGTGCCGGGGCCTGCCCTCGGCGAAGGCCGAGGGTGAGGGGCAGATGCTCCTCCGACGTTGTGCTTCACCTGCCCCTCACCCTAACCCTCTCCCCGCAAGCGGGAGAGGGGACGCAACTGTCTTGTCTCACCGGCCCACCACCGCAAGACGCTTGCGCTCGCTGACGCCCGCATCCCGCTCCCGCGTCAGCCGCTCGGCCTCCGCCTTCCAGCGCAGCGCCTCGACCGTGCGCTGGCGCGCAAGCCGTCGCCACTTGCCCTGACTGAGCCAGGTGGCGAGCCCGCCGAGCACGACACCGATGATCAGCATGCCGAACAGGTAGCCGTAGAACGGCAGCTCGATGGAGAGGACCGGGTTCTGTGGGTTGAACGGGTCGAGCACCAGCCGCGCGCCGTGCCGGTTGGCGACGGCGAGCGTCACCAGCAGCACGGCCGCCACGAACCCGACGATCAGCCCGGCAATTCGTCCGATCACCCCGCGTCTCCGATTGTGCCGGCCTCAGCGCCCCGCCTTGGCGTTGAGCCGCTCGCGCAGATCCTTGCCGGTCTTGAAGAACGGCACGAACTTCTCCTCGACCGGGACCGGCACGCCGGTGCGCGGGTTGCGGCCCTGCCGCGCCGCACGGTATTTGACCGTGAACGCACCGAAGCCGCGCAGCTCGACCCGGTCGCCGCGGGCCAGCGCATCGACGATCTCATCGAAGATGACGTTGACGATGCGCTCCACATCGCGGTGGAAGAGGTGCGGGTTGGCAGCCGCAATCTTATGAATGAGCTCGGACTTGATCATGGCGCCCTCTCACCAAAACATATTGGAAACACTCAGTTTTTGCCAGGGTGCCAAAGCGAGACGAGGCCGTCAAGGCCGATTGCGCCGAGGCTTGGATCAGTCCTGAGCACTCCGATCGCCTCACGCCCGAGCGAGGCAACGAAAGTGCCGAGCGACTGCGCGAGGGAGCCCGACAGCGGCCAGTCGAGGCTCCGGGACGGCTTCCAGTCGACCACCTTGAGCCCCTTGGGGACGTTGCGCTTCTGCTCCAGCCAGGCCACTGCCTCGACCTCCCCGCCGACCTCATCGACGAGCTTGTACTGGAGCGCCTCGCGGCCGGAGAATACGCGCCCCTGCACCAGGCCCGGCACCTCGGCGGTGTTGATCCCGCGCCGCGCGGCGACGAGCCCCAGGAACCAGCGGTGGCCGTCGGCGATCATCTCCTCCGCCACCCGCCGCCCGCCCTCGTCGATCGGCTCGAAGATCGAGGGCGAGGCCTTGAGCGGACCGCTCTTGATCTCGTTCATCTTGACGCCGAGCCGCTCGAGCAGCGCCGACACCTCCGGCCACTGCATGATGACGCCGACCGATCCGGTGATCGAGTTGCCTCTCGCCACGATATGGTCGGTGCCGAGCCCGGCGATGTAGGCGGCGGACGCGGCGACAGTGCCGAACTGGGCGACAACCGGCTTCTTGCCGGCGAGCTCGCGGAGCCCCTGATAGAGCGCCTCGCCGCCCGTCGTCGTTCCGCCGGGGCTGTTTACGAACAGCACCACGCCTTCGACATGGCTCGCCTCGGAGATCTGCTTCAGCAGGGCGAGTTGCGGCCGGTCCTCCGTGATCACGCCTTCGATCACGACGCGCGCGATCTGCCGGCGCTCGCCGAAAGTAAAGTCGCTGCCGGAGAACGCGAACGCGCCGATCGCCGCGAGGACGGCGACCACGGCCGCAATGCGCCAGAACGACAGGTGGCGCCGCAGACGCCGGCGATCGAGGACGGCTTCGGTTTCGAGTGACATGGGTTCTGGCCTCGGGTGCTGTGGATCAGGTTGAGCAAGAAGCCTAGGCCGGTCCCGCGGCCGCTTCAACGGCGGTCTGACTGGAGTTCCGCGCCGCAAAGGTCAGGAGAAGCGCACCTGAGAGGAGTGCGGATGCCGGCTGGGCGCTACTTGCCCTTCCACTCGTCCTTGACCTCGTCGCACTTGGTCGCGACGAACTCGTTGACCTTCTCGATGACGGTTCCCTCGAGCACGTTGAGCGCGTTGTCGGTCGCCGTCGCCGTCCACAGCGCACCCTTGATGAACCCCGGCCCCTCGACCTTGCCCCAGTTGAGCGTCGCCACCACCGCCTTGCCATTCTCGAACGTCACCTTCGGGGAAAGCTCGACCTTGATTACCGTGTTGCCCTTCTCGCGCTGCACCTCGCAGGCAACCGTGTGCCGATCGACCACCACCTCGAACTTGGGCTCGCTCATCGCCCGGATCAGCGTCTGACGTTTCAGGGCGACATCGCCGGAGCACCGCACGTCGCCCCACGGCCAGCCGACCTTCGCCTTGGAGACGATCTTGGCGACCTGCTCCTTGCGCCAGCTCTTGACCAGGGTACACGCGATGTCCTGACCGGGCCGCCGGTTGCGCAGCGCCGCGCAAACGGACACCTTGCAGGCGCGGCGGGCAGCCTCCTCGCGCCGCTCCGCCTCGGTCATCTCCTCGCCGTCCTGCACCGCCCCGCTGGATGCCGCGAGCTTCCCTTGGGCCTCCGGCCGCGACGGCAACAGAGCGCCGGCGGCGAGCAGCAGCACGAACGCGACGAGGAAGACGGCCGGCAGCGGGCGAGACATAAAGTATCTCCGGGATCGGACTGCGGAATCGATTCTCAACTACACGATTGCGGCGGGCCGACGCCCGGTAGCCGCCGGGAACCAACGCCCGGCGTGACCGTGGGTTGCCTCGATCAGCGGGCTCATTGCAGCTCTCCTTTGCGTTTCAAAGGTTTCCGGCGATCAGCGACAGCCCGGAGACGAGCAGCACCGCGAGCACCAGCCGATCGAACCGGCGATCATCGAGACGGCGATAGACCAAGAGCCCCAGCCGGACGCCGACGAGCGTGCCCGGCAGCACGAGCAGGAGACTGAGCCAGAGCCCGGACGCGATCTGCCCAGCGACCGCATTGAAGACCAGCATCGCGGTCAGGATCGTGACGTTGAACGCTTGGAACAACGCGCGCCTGTGGTCCTTGCTCCAGGGCTTGAAGGTTGCCCACACCGTCGGCAGCACGCCGGAGAGCCCGGCAAGTCCGCCGAGCACACCGCTGCAGAAGCCCACTGCCGCATCTGCGAGCGGCGCATGCGCACTCACGCGCGGCACGATCGCGCCCCGCGTTGTGACCAGCAGAAAGAACACGCAGTAGGAAACGAGCAGCAGGCCGATGCCGAGCTTAAAGCTGCGAACGCCGACATGCGGCAGCAGCCACACGCCAATCGGCACGCCGAGGAGCCCCGACGCGATGAATGGCGCGACCCGGCGCCAGTCGATTGCATGCCAGATTGCCGGCAGCGTCTGCACCTGGCTGACGACCGCGGCCGCCGCGGCGAGCTGGCCGGCGAGCGGCGGCGGCATGACATGAAGCCAGATCGGGATCGCGGTGAGCCCAGTTCCGAATCCGGTCAGTCCGTTGACGAAGCCGCCGGCGAGCGCCCCAAGCAGCATCACGAGCACGTCGACAGCCTGCATGGAGCGCTACCGCCAGTTGACCAGGCGCCGGCATACCCGATTCCGCCGGGACCGGAACCGGAACCGAGCCTCGGCTTGATTCGGGGGCACTGTTCCCCATATTCACGAGTGACTGCTATGGGCGCCCGCGACCGGGGCCCGGCAGCGGTGGGGGCCCGATCGGGACCCACGGCCAGAATGCAGCGTCAAGGTCGCTTCGAGAAGGGCTTTGAACCATGGCACGGATGCCACTGCTCTCCAATCCTCTCCTGCTCGGCTTCGACGAGATCGAGCGGATTGCTGATCGGGTCGCCAGAGGCGGCTCGGACGGCTACCCGCCTTACAACATCGAGCGCATCAGGAACGAGGGGGGCAAGACGGACCTGCTGCGGATAACCTTGGCGGTCGCCGGCTTTTCGCGTGATCAGCTCGAGATTTCGCTCGAGGACAATCAGCTCACGATCCGCGGCCGGCAGCAGGACGACAAGAGCCGCGAGTATCTCTACCGCGGTATCGCCGCGCGCCAGTTCCAGCGCACGTTCGTGCTGGCCGACGGCATCGAGGTCCGCACGGCGGACCTGAGCAACGGGCTCTTGTCGGTCGACCTGATGCGGCGCGAGCCGGAACGGGTCGCGCGCACGATCGAGATCGGCGGATCTGCGGGGAAGTCCAAGGTCTAGCCCGTCGGTTTTTGGCGATTTCACCCGAATCGCGCGACGATACGAGATGGTCCGCCACGCGTTGTTAAGAAGGTGGCGAGCGATCGCAACCGGCACCCGCGTGCCGAACTGGATGCAGGAGGTGGCGTAAATGAACGAGAGCACCAAGATCCGCAGCAAGTCGCGGCGGCCTGATAAGAAGGCGCGCCTCGTCATGAGCCAGCGTGAGCTCGCCGCGCTTGGCGGCGGCCAGGTCGCCTACATCAAGGAGCTGTCGTCCGACGAGGCGAGCCGGATGTACCCTGCAGTGAAGGGGCTGCCGACCGGCATCAACCTCTATGCATTGCAGGCGGCCGACGGCACGCCGATCGCGCTCACCGACACGTTGCAGGCCGCGATCGGCCACGCGATGGGCGACGAGCTGGAGATCGCCAGCGTCCACTGAAACACTGGGCTGGATTGGCCGGTTGGCCTCGTTTCAGGAGCGCTCGACTGGCCTCCAGCCCGCTGCACGGGCCTCGAGCTCGCTGCAGAACCAGCGCTCGCCGCGCTGCGCGCGCACCCTGATACGGGCGTAATCGGGCGACCACGGCAAGGAATAAACCCTTCCCTCCGCAGTCACGTGACCCTTGATCGGGCAGCCGTCGGGAGCCGTCCGCTTGGCAGCCTCCCAGCGCTTTGCGCGGTACTCCGACGGCCGTTCGGCAACAGATCGCCATAGCCCGAGCTTGGCGCTCCGCGCCGTCGACTCCAGCCGCGCATATGTGGAGAACGCACCGGTTTCCGCAAAAGCGTGGCCGAGCCGCACCAGCTCGGCCGCCACGTCCTTCTCGCCGACGTGGCAGGTCGCAACCGGATAGCCGGACGCATCGTTGCCACCGGTCGTGCATCTGACCGTCTGCCCACGCACCAGCGCCTGCAGCGCAACCTGCGCAGCAGCACCGCACCGCCACGTCCGCCCGCGACCCTCCCCGCCGCACTCCTGATCGAGCTCCGGCGCGTCGATGCCCGAGAGCCTGATCGAGCGCCCCCGGAGCTGGATCGTATCACCCGAGAGCGCGGAGGCGCGTCCCTCGAGCTTATCGCCGCCGCCGGTCATCCAGGCAAAAGACAGCATGCCCGGCCGGCTCGTGATCAGCCAGCCGCCCCCCAGCAATAGAGCGAGAACCAGAGCGCCGGCCACCACGTTGCGCGGCGGCCGGGGCAGCGCATCGAGCCCGGGCAGCAGCCGCTCGACGAGTGCGCTTCCGGGCCAGTGGCGAGGCCCGATCGAGAACGGCAGGCTGCCGATAGCGATCAGGCCCACGGCGAGACCGATGACAGCAACCGCATTGGTGTCGAGTCGAGCTGTCGAGGCATGGACTACGCCGATCGCTAGCAGCACCCCGCCGAGCAGCAGCAGCACGTAGGAATAGCCCGACTGGTCGACCGCGGCGGCGAGCGGCATCAGCCGCGCTCTCGTCCATCGCCAGGCGGGGATCAGAACAGCGGCGGCGACAGTGCCCAGCGCGCCCGGGACCTCGGCAGCGAGCCTCTGCAGCCCGGCTGCCCCGCGCCGCGCGCCTACTAAGCCCATCCGCCCGGCGGCGACGAGCCCGGACGAGCCGGCGGCAACCCCCACACGGCCTGCGTCCTTCAAGCCCACGAATGCGACCTGTCCTGCATCCTTCAAGCCCTCGACGGCCACCTGACCGGCATCCTTCAGGCCACCGACAACCGCCTCCTGTGCGCGGCCGATGCGCTCACGCCGGTCACGGCGCCTGAGCTTGATGGTCGTGCGCACATAGTTGTGCCACTCGAAGCCTTCGCTCCTGCGTCTCCAGAGCATTCGTCCCGCTTCCCTTTGCTGTATGCGCCGGCCCGACCGCACTCGGCCGGCGACCTCAAATCACAAGAACGCTTATTCCTTGGAACGCAGCAGCGGCCGCGCCGCCCATAGCCGCACGCTGCCTTCCGCGCTCGCCACCGCCAGCCGCTTGCCATCGGGCGAGAACGCGAGCGACAGCACCGCCGCGCCGGCGAAGGTGCGGATCGGCCGGCTTCGCCTGAAGTCCCACAGCCTCACCGTTCCATCCTCGCCCGCCGAGGCGAGCAGCTCCCCGCCCGGCGAGAACGCGATGCCCGCGACGCGGCCGTCATGCCCGCCGAGAACGCGATAGAGCCGGCTCGATGCGGTCGACCACAGCCGGATCGAGCCGTCGAGACTTGCTGACGCGAGCAGCTTGCCATCCGGCGAGAAAGCGAGCGCAGTGACGAAGTCCCGGTGCCCGCGATAGGTACGGATCGGACCGGAGCTCCACAGGTTCCAGAGCTTCACCGTGCGATCGGCGCTGCCGGAGGCGATGTAAGACCCATGCCGGGTGAACGCGACCGACTGCACCGAATTCTCGTGCGCCTCGAACACATGGAGCGGCGCGCTCGGGGTGGCTGCATCCCACAGGCTCACCGCCCAGTCGTGGCCGGAGGCGAGGAAGTGACTCTCATCGCCGGCAAAGGCGACCGACCAGATGTTCGCCTCGTTGCGCCGGTAGCTGCCGAGCTTGTCGCCGCGCTCGATGTCCCACATCGCAATGCTGCCGTTGCCGTGCCCGGTAAGCGCACGGCTGCCCCATACGGCAAGCGACGTGGCCGGCCCATCGTCGAGCTCGAGCGTCCGCACTATCGTGCCCGTCGTTGCGTTCCACACCTTGAGCGTGCCGTCGGCGCCGGTGGTGACGATCGATTGGCCCTCCTCGGTGAAGGCGACGGAGTTGGTGCCGCCGCGATGGCCCTCGACCCGGCTGAGCGGCGCAGCCTCGTTGGTGGCGCTCGCGACGATCCCCGAGCCGCGGATCTCCATCCGCGGCATCCGATCCTGCATGCCGACGGCAGCGCCCGCGATGCCCGCCCCGATCAGCAGCTTGAACACGAACGGACGCCACCGCCATGACTCGCCTGAGCGCATGGCGCGCGGCCGTGGTGGGCGCAGCTTCGCTGGAACAGGCGCCTCCGACTTCCGCACGGGCGGCGGCCTGGGAGCGGCTTTGGCGGCCTTGCGATCCGATCTTGCTCGCTTCGCCGGCTTCGGCGGCGCGAGCGCAACAGGCGCAGCCGGCGCTGCCGCAGGGGCAGGCACGACGATTGGCGGTGCCGCCATCGCCTCTCTTGCCTTCTTCAGGCCGTCGATGAAGTCGAGCAGCCGGCCGCGGCCGTCGGGCACATCCGGTGGCGGCGGCATGGCGGTGGACGCCTCGCCCGCGGCAGGCTCGGGCTCAGCATCGGACGTGCCTCGTGCTTTGGCCCGCGCGGCCGTCATCGTCACCACGCGCTTCAGCCAGCCCGGCTGCACCGGATCAGGCGCGAGCAGGTCGCCGCGCCAGGCCGCGACCGATGGCGGACGCCTGTCGATGTCGAGCGTCAGCGCGCGGTCGATCGCCGCGAGAAAGCCCTTCCGGAAGCCGCCGATCGCCACCTCGCGCGCCGCGATCAGCTCGTCCTTGACGATCCGCGTCGGCGCGTCCGGCGGACGCTTGCCCGTTACCGCATGATAGAGCGTAGCGGCGAGCGCGTAGATGTCGGTCCACGGACCCTGCTGCTTGGCAGTCTCCGCGTACTGCTCGTAAGGGCTGTAGCCGGGCTTCACCAGCGCACTGACCGTGCGCGTGTGCTTGGCGATCTCGCCGCGCGCCGAGCCGAAGTCGATGAGCACGGGAGAGCCGTCGGTGCGGATGATGATGTTGTCCGGCGCGATGTCACGGTGCAGGAAGTTCTGGCCGTGGATCAGCTCCAGTGCATCGAGCAGCGGCGCGATGATCTTGTCGAGCTCGCGCTGGCGGGGCGCGCGTCCGAGGTCGCGCAGCCAGTTCTTGAGGCTCGCACCCTCCTCGAATTGCAGCACCATGTAGGCCGTGCTGTTCGCCTTGAAGTAGCGGTAGACCTTGACGATGTTGCGGTGGTCGAAGAGCGCGAGCGTCTGCGCTTCATCGATGAAGCGGTTGAGACCCCACTGGTAGTCGCCGGTGGCGCCTTCCGAGCGGGGGACCGCGGAGGGCCCGTCGCCGCGCGCCGCAAAGTCGCTCGGGAAATACTCCTTGATCGTCACCATGCGCGCGAGCGCAATCTCTTCGGCAAGATAGGTGATGCCGAAGCCGCCCGCGCCGAGCACCTTCTCGATGCGGTAGTCGCCGACTAGCTCTGTCCCAGCCGGGAGCGCCAGTACGTTGGTCATCCGCCTCGCCGCGACAGGGCGCCTGCCCTGCCATTCAGGTTGGTGTCCCCTTTGCCATCGCCGGCATGCAACGCAAATCACCAATTGCGATCAAGCAGCCACGACTATACGCAAACAATGTGGCAGCACACGCGTTGGAGGCAGTTCGTGCGCGGTTATCGAGGCTTGTGGCGTCCAAAGGCGGCCATGTTCCCGCCGCCTTGGCCCTGCAATGTTTTCGCGAATCGGGGACCGTCATGCTCGGACTGTGGTCCGCAAGTCTCATCGGCGTGACTGTTGCCGGCACCACGGGTGCGGCATTGCCTTCGGGCTTGCCGACCACCGATCTCCTGTCCCTCTCATTTCCCGTTTCCGCCGAGGCAGCGGCCGTCGCGCGCGAGGCGCTGGCCTTCGCCAGAGCGTGGGTGCTCGAAGGCTACACCCGCGCGCCGGCGGTTATGCTCGGCCTCGGCGCCACGCTGCTGGTGCCGCCGCTGGCGCTCGCCGGTCTGATCTTCTCCGGCCGCATTCGCGGTGCCGCCCCGC
>JBIOVC010000306.1:0-3522 GCA_044867545.1 Hyphomicrobiaceae bacterium
CGGCCGAGGTCGAAAGCCTGACCGGCATTGCCGACCACATCTACTTCAACTCGCTGGAGCAGATCGGCCGCTTCCTGCCGATCGTGAAGCGCAAAGGCGGCATCGAGGTCGGCATCCGCGTCAACCCGGGCTACTCGAACGCGACGCTCGGCGGCGCGCTCTATGATCCGTGCGCACCCTATTCGCGCTTCGGTACGCTCAAGGCCGATCTCGACAAGCTGCCGTGGGGCGAGATCGACATTTTCCATGTGCATGCGCTCTGCGAGTCGCTCCACGACGGCTCGGTCGGGCTGATCCGGCACGTGGCGCGCGAGTTTGCTCCCTACCTCAAGCGGGTGAAGGCGATGAACTTCGGTGGCGGCCATTTCATCAACAAGCCGGGTTATGACGTCTCCGCGCTCATTGCGGCGCTCAAAGCCTTCCGCGCCGAGTTCAACGTCGAGGTGATCCTCGAGCCCGGGGCGGGGCTCATCGTCGATGCGGGCTACCTCGTCGCCAGCGTCATCGGCCTGCACAGGAACGAAAAGGACATCGCCATTCTCGATGCCTCGGCTAGCTGCCACATGCCGGACGTGCTGGAGGTGCCCTACCGGCCCGAGATCATCGGCGCCGGCCTGCCGGGCGCGCTCGCGCACAGCTACATCCTCGGCGGCAAGACCTGCATGACCGGCGACATCATCGGCGAGTACTCGTTCGAAAAGCCGCTCGCCGTCGGCGACCGGTTGATCTTCACCGACATGATGCAGTACAGCTTCGTGAAGAACACCACCTTCAACGGCACGCCGCTGCCCGACCTCGCCATGCTCGGCGAGGACGGGAGCTATCGCGTGGTGTGCACGTTCGGCTACGAGGCGTTCCGCAGCCGGATCGGGTGAAGCCGGGCCTGGGCTTCAAGCCGCGGCCCGGGCCTTCTCGCGGGCAGGAGCGCGCTTTTGCACCTTCTGCACCTTTTCCCAGTCGCGCCGGGCCATGGTGCTGGTGCGCAGGTGCTCCTTGACGATCGCGCCAGTCGGCTCGAACGCCTCCTTCAGCACGTCGATCGCGAGGTGCGGGTTCGCCTTGCCGCCCATGAAGACGTCGAACGCGGCATAGCCGAGCGAGGGACGGCTTAGGAGGCTGATCTGGCCTTCGGCCAGCACGGCAAGGCCGGACACGCCGCCATGCGCCTCGACAGGCAACAGATGGACGTGCAGCAGCTTCGCGCCGGCCGCCTCCACGCAGCGCTTCAGCGCCGCCTCGATATAGGCCGGATCGTCGAGCCCGTGGGCTCCGATCAAGTCGATGATGAGCTGAGTGCCGGCGAACCTTGCGCGCGTTCGTTCGCCGAAGTCCTTCTCTTCCACGAGCGCCATCGGCGCACTCAAAGCATGATCTTCCTTTTGGGCGGTGCTTGAACGAGTCAAGTCCATCCCCAATTGGAAGAGGGCGTCTTCGTAGGCCATAAGACCCTCCCCAACCAGCAGATAGATGTGACCCGCCCGCTCCTTACCTTAAGGGCTTCAGGATGACCTTGACCTTTGGGGCAGGTGGACGAACGGAGGACCCCCGATATGGGACCAACGCACCCCCCACGCAAGAAAAAAGTTAGGCGGCGGCGAAAATTTTCTCCCCGCGCATTCACGCCGCTTTAATGATCGCCGCTAAGCGTCCGTCTGCGTCCTGATTGCGGCGGCGCGCGCTAGTGTGATGATCGAGAACTTCGCCGGTGCTCGCGGCTACCCTCTGAGCGAATTTCTCGATCTGAATCACACTAGCAACTCTATGATTCTAGTGTCCCTTGTGATTCCGAAGTTCGCTCGGGACCTAGTATCGAGCACAGGCGAACTTCGGAATCGGGACACTAGCGCTACTTGAAGAGCTTGCGCAAAACGTCGCCGAAGCCGCTGTCATCGAGCTGCTTGCCGAGCTCCTTCAGCGTCTCGACCGCCTTGTCGGGGTCCTTCAGCACGGAATCGATGTCGGCGTTGAGCTCGGGCTCGCTCCAGGGGCCCGAGAGGCGGATCGGAACCTCCAAGCCGGCGAGGTCGGCTGCGCCGCCTTGGCCCGAGAGGCTGCCGACGAGACGGGGCTTCAGCGTCGCATCGAGCTGGCGGCGGCCGACGTCGATGGTGCCGGCTGCGGTCATGCGCATCAGCGGGCTCAACATGCGCAGGTCCTGCGTCTCGGCGACGCCATCGGTGACGCGGAAGCTCGCCGTCATCTCGCTGAAGTCGGTCTTCTCGGTGCCGGTCTGGCCGAGGTCGGAGAAACGGCCTTTGGCGATGCTACGGACGATCTGCGGGATGTTGACGCCAACGATGGCGCCGTCGACGACTTTCACCGACGCGGTGCCGCCGAGGCTCTCGGCGATCGCGCGCTCGCTTGTGCCGCGGCCGGCGAGCTTCACCTGCAGGTCGGTGCGGCCGGCAAGCCAGTCGAACTCCGCCGTATCGGTCAGCATCGGCAGGATCGATATGCCCTCGAAGGCGAGGTCGGCGCCGATCGCGGCATTGCTACCCGACGCATCGACCGAGACGACGCCGCGGCCCCGGCCCTCGTAGAGGCGGGTGTCGTCGAGGCCGAACTTCAGCACGCGGTCCTTCAGCACGACGGTCGCCGTGGTCTGCCCAAGCTTCAGCCCACCGAAGCCGAGGCGGCCGATCGCGAGCTTCGCCTCGATGTCGGCGAGCCCAAGTGCGCCGAAGTCGATCGTCTCCTCGCTCCAGCCGGCCTGTGCCTGCTGCGCGCTCGTTCCGCCAGTCTGCGGGCTGCCGGCGGAGGCCGGCGTCTGCGGGCCGGTATCGCCGCCGAGGTCGAGCGCGGAAAGCTGGAGGTCGGCCTTGACGCGCGGGCGCACGCCGCCGGTATCGACGACGGCACTGCCGGTTGCCCGCGTGGCGCCGAGCGTCAGGTCGGCTTCGGAGAGTGTCAGCGTCGAACCGCTGGTGCGGACGCCGCCCTTGAAGGCGAACGCGCCCGCATCGCTCGATGGCGGTGCACTGGCACCCAGCCAGACCATAAGCTCCCGCAGCGACGTTGCGGACGCGGTGACGGCGCCGTCGAGCTCGGGCGCGCCGGCGAGCGCCAGCCGGCCCTGGTAGCCGAGGCTCACGCGGCGCCCCTCTAACGCGAGGGTCGCATTCGTGTGGCCGTCCAGCCCGGGCTGGAGCCGGGCGCTGAACTCGAGACGCTCGGCGCGCCAATCGGCGCTGCCGGTGATCTCGACAGGTGCGTTTCGGGCGCCGCCCGTCACTGTAAGGTCGAGCGCGCGCACCTCGTCCCGCGTTCCGGTGCGCTCATCGTGGTAGTAAACAGTGCCGTTGGTGATGCGGACGTCGCCGATGTCGATATCTCTGGACACATCCCGCGACTTGCTGCCCACGGACGGACCGGACAGTGCGGCGGTACCGCCTCCGGCCGGCCGTGGAGAGCCCTCGTCCTTCGCTTCCCAGCTCCGGCGGCCGTCGCGATCGACCCTGAGCTCGATCACCGGATCGTGGAGCGCCAGGCGCGTGACGTCGACGCGGCTCGTGAACAGTGCGG
>JBIOVC010000307.1:0-13162 GCA_044867545.1 Hyphomicrobiaceae bacterium
CCGATGCACCTGTGGGATCCTGATTGCGGCCCCCTCTGGAATCCTACTCCGCCGCTTCCGCCTGCGCTGGTCTCGAGTCCTGCCGAGCCGGCAGACCGGCGAGATCGGGCAAGCCGAGATGCAGTATTTCGGTCGCCTCGTCGGCCGCGATCCGAGCAGTATCGCCGCGCTCGAGGAACAGTGTTGTGAGCCTGCGGTAAGGCTCGCCGCCCACAGTGCCAGTACCCGACAGGACGAAATAGATGTCGCGCTTGCCGCTGAGCGTGTACGCGGCCCCGCCATCGAGCTTCAGAAACGTCACCGATGTTCTGCGCTCCGTGAAGATGCCGAGCACCTTCTCATAGACCCCCCTGGCCCCCTCGACCGGCACCCACTCGAACGCATCGGGATGCATCAGGATCGGCACGTCGTAGCGCGCTTTCGGGTAGACCAGCGGCCGCTGATTGATATGCTCCCAAACCGCCTGGAAGCCGTCGACATTCTTCTTTCCTGGCAGGCTGGGGTTGCGGCGGAACACGCCGCCTTCGAAAGTGCCGAGCTTCTTCAGCTCCTCGGTCGCGGCCGGAACGGCGGCACGCGAGATGTAACCCGCTCCCGAGGCTCCGCCACATTGCAGGACCAGCACGGCGAGTTTCTCGCCGGGCTCGCCCTTCTGCTGCGGGCCGTAGTGCACGCCTTCCGGGAAATACCCGATCATGCCGGCCTTCAGCTTGCCGGTGCGGCTATAGTCGGCGGTACCCTCGATCTGGTAGCGGAACTGCTCGAAGTTGTGGCGGTGCCGGGGCGAGTAGCGATTGTCCGGCCGCGCGATCACCAGCGAGAAATTGCCAGGGGTGCCGTCCTCGCCCTCGAGCAGGTGCACGCGATCGGAGGCATTGACGCGGTGGCGCTCGACGCCCTTGATCACGTTGATTTCGTCGCCTTGAACGATCTTCACGGTTGGTTCCCTGTTCTCATCATTCCGCGGCTTCGGCAGGCCTCGACGACGCTTGCGACTTCACCCCTGCAAGGTTTGGTAGCCGATAGTTGAGCAGCTCCAGCTCATCGACCGCCTCGATGCGGGCCTTGTCGCCTTTGTCGAGCCAGACCGTCGTCATCCGTCTCAGCGGCTCGCGGCCGATCGAGCCCGTGCCGTTCACGACGAAAAAGATGTCGCGCTCACCCGTCAGATCATGCCTGGCGCCACGATCGAGCTTCAGGAACGCCGCCGCGGTTCTACGCTCTGTGAAGGTGCCGAGTGCCTTCTCGTAGACCCCGCGAGCGCCCTCGATCGGTACCCATTCGAAAGCATCGGGATGCATCAGGATCGGCACGTCATAGCGCGCCTTCGGGTAGACCAGCGGCCGCTGGTGGACGTGCTCCCAGATCGCCTGAAACGCATCGACGTTCTTCTTTCCCGGCACTCCTGGATTGCGGTGAAAGACGCCGTCCTTGAAGACGCCGAGTTTCTTGAGCTCCTCCGTATAGGCGACCTCACCCTCACGTCCGAGGTAGCCGCTGCCGCTCGCGCCGCCGCATTGGAGCACCAGCATGGCAAGCTCATCACCATCGGCTTGGGTCTGAGGGCCGTAGTGCACCCCTTCCGGGAAATAGCCGATCATGCCGGGCTTCAGCTTGCCGGTGCGGCCGTAGTCGGCGACGCCCTCGATCTGATATCGGAATTGCTCGAAGTTGTGCCGGTGACGCGGGGAGAACCGGCCGGGCGTGCGCGCCAGCACCAGCGAGAAATTGTCGATGGTGTCCGTGTCCCCATCGAGCAGGCGAAGATAGCTGACGACCCCGCCGCGATGCGAGGAGCGTGCATCCGGCTTCAACCGATCGCCTTGGATGATCCTCATGTCTATCCCTCTTCATGCGGCCGCCCACAGCTCGCCCGACGTCCGCAGCAACGACCACGATTCCGCGAGTTGCGCCGGGCCTGACAGAGCGCGTCCCGATGCCAAATTTGCTCCCAGTTATGATCGAGAGAAACGGCAATAATTGCCGGAAAGCGAAGACTTGCGATCCGCGTTTGGTGGACTCGAAGCGATCGAGAAAGATTAAGGAAAAACAGTAAATTGCAAGATCGAGCTGCAAGATGTCCGCAACCCTCGCTCGGAGCGGGCGCGGCTATTGCCAATATCCGGTAAACCTGCGACGCTATCAACAAAATAGGGGAGCCTTCTTGAAGGCGGCGACCCAAGAAAGTCCGAAGGGAACGTCAAGGTGGCGAGCGTCCGTACGCAACCTGCCTCACCAAGGCGGCGCGCCCATGCCGTCCTGGCAGCCGGCATAGGCGGGAGTAACGACGCCCCGTTGGACCGCGATCGGGGACCGCAGCGCGCCTTGGACATCGATCGCGATGTCGCCTCGGGTGTTTGGCCGCATGGGGGCAACACCGATCCCCGTGTCGGTCTCCTGATGGACCCGCGAAAGCTGGTGCATTGCCTGCTGTTCCTGCTCGAATTCTCCGACAACCCTGCCCAGGACTGGCGCAAGCACAGAAAGGCGCTGCAGTTCTTCCTCTCCCGCTCGGGCGGCCTGCACGTGCTGATGATGCTGCTCAACGCCTACTATCAGAAGCCGTTGGCGGGACGCAGGCCGGGTTGGGTCTTCTGCGGCCTTCGCTCCCGCATCGGCATCTCCGAGCGCGCGCTCAGAATGCTGATCCGCGATGCGATGTCGGAAGGGCTGGTCGAGCTGCTGCCGCGCCCCACCGATGGACGCATCCGTTCCTATCGCCTGACGCAACGCACGATCGAGGCCTGGGAAGCGCTGGTGCGCCGGATGGAGGCGACGCTGCCCGACGTAATGGCCTCGTTCGGACCCGATGCGCTTGCCAACGTCGATTACCGCGCCTGGAACCCCAAGCGGCGTGCAGCGGCCCAGACCCCGTTGCGTCCCCCATCCCACCTTGTGAGGCGCCGCAGCTGAGCGCCTCGGCCGATCCGGCCTCGGAGCGATGAAAGCGCGCAACGCCGGCGCTGCGAGCGACGGACGACAACCGCATCAAAGAGCTCGATATCCAATTGAGCGATAACTTCGGGAGGAACAACATGTGGAAGGGCGCAAGGTTCTTGGGGGGTATCGTCGCGGCAGCGATGTTTGCGCCTGCGGCGCTGGCCCAGGCTTTTCCGGACAAACCGATCAACATCGTCGTCAGCGGCGCCGTCGGCGGCTCGATCGACAACATGGCACGGCAGCTCAGCCAATCCTGGGAACAGGCGATCGGCAAGAGCCTCACCGTCGAGAACAAGGACGGCGCTGGCGGCATCACCGGCGTGCGTTACTTCCTCAGCCGCCCTGACGACGGCTACAACCTGCTGATCTGCACCGCGGCCCATGCTGCCGCCGCGATCGAGAAGGCCGGACTGTCGACGGCCGACCTCGATGTCATCAACGTGCAGCAGTTCGATCCGACCACCATCGTCGTGCGGGCCGATTCACGCTTCAAGACCATCGACGATCTCATCAAGGAGGCGAAGGAGAAGCCGAACACGCTCACCTGGGGCTCGCCCTCGGTCGGCATGGCGCAGATGGTGGGCAAGCTGTTCGCGCGCAGCCTCGGCATCCAGGTTCGCTTCGTCCCGCAGGACAGCGGCGCCGCGTCCGACACCGCGATCCTCGGCGGCCATGTCGACTATAGGCTCGGAACCGCGTCCGGCGACTTCGCCGAGCTCGGCGACAAGGTTCGCATCCTGGCGATCACCGGGCCGAAGCGGCTGCCGTTCATCCCGAACGTGCCGATCATGGAGGAGCTGGCAAAGACGCATAAGCTCAGCCAGCCGATCCCCCACCTCGGCACCGGGCGCCTGATCGTGGTCCACCCGAGCCTGAAGACGAAGCATCCCGACCGCTACAAGAAGCTGGTCGAGACCTACAAGGCCGCCTTTCACAGCGCCGGCTATCAGGAGGTCCTGAAGAAGACGGGGCAGGCGAACGCGACCCAGTTCATGGAACCTGGCCCTGCCAACGAGCTCTTCCGCAGCTTCGTTGACGATGCCGTCAAGTACGGCAAGGAGCTGGGCAAGTAGCAGGCGACCTGGGCGCCGCCGGGAAGCGCTCGCGCTGCATCCGGCCGGCACCGTGCAGGCAATAATTGCCGTTTTCTGCGTGCGGCGCGGCACGGCAAAATGCCGGGCGAGTTGCACTACAACGGTGCGCGGAGGAGCAAAGGGTCAAACATGAAGATTGTGCACGCCGATGAGATCGCCGGCCGATCCGAGTCGCAACATCGCGGCGGATCGAGCAGCCGCCAGCGCCTGCTCGAGGGCGAGGTCGGCTCGGTCGACAATTTCTCGCTCGTCATCGCGCGGCCTCAGGACCGTTACTCGCCGCGCCATCGGCACAACTTCGAGCAGTTCCGCTACCAGATCGAGGGCATCGCCGACTACGGCCGCACCGGCAAGCTGAAGCCCGGCATGATCGGCTACTTCCCGGAAGGTGTGCACTACGGCCCGCAAGCTCAAGGATCGGGCCAGGAGCTGTGCCTGCTGGCGCTGCAATTCGGCGGCGCCACCGGCAGCGGCTATCCGGGTCGCGATGCCGAGTACAACGGCACGCGCGAGCTGATGAAGTTCGGCACCTTCAAGGACGGCGTCTTCCATCGCAATCCGGGCGTGCCGGGCAAGAAGAACGTCGATGGCTTCCAGGCGATCTGGGAGCATATGAATGGACGGCCGCTCGTCTATGCCCCGCCCCGCTACGACGTGCCGATCCTGATGCACCCCGATGCGTTCGATTGGGTGCCGGTCGAGGGGGCCAAGGGCGTCTATGACAAGCTGATTGGCGTGTTCACCGAGCGCCGGGCGGAGGCGGGGTTCCTCAAGCTCGATGCCGGCGCTTCCCACCGAGTGAGCGGTGGGCGCGACATCTATTTCGTGCTGTCGGGTGGGGGCGCGGTTGGCGGCGAGACATACCGTCGGTTCACGACGGTCTATCTGGAGACCAAGAGCGAGCAGGCGACATTCAAGGCCTCCGAAGCGACCGAGATGCTCCACTATCGCCTTCCCGATCTTTCTGCATTGAAGGCGCAAAAGCAGCCGGGCCAGGCCCTGCACGCCGCCGAATAGCTACAGTCGAATTGACACGACCCGAAGGAAGCCAACGATGAAGATCGTCCATGCCGACGAGATCGCGACCATCACAGCGTCCAAGCACCGCAAGGGCGCCTCGGTTCGCCAACGGTTGCTGGACGGCCCGCCGGGTGCGCTCGACGGCTATTCGCTGGTCATCGCCCGCCCGCAGGATCGCTATTCACCACGCCACCGGCACAACTTCGAGCAGCTCCGCTACCAGATCGAGGGCATCGCCAACTACAGCAAGACCGGCAAGCTGCACCCCGGCATGATCGGCTACTTTCCGGAGGGAGTGCATTACGGTCCCCAGGTGCAGGAGCCGGGGCAGAACCTCTGCCTGCTGACGCTCCAGTTCGGCGGTGCGGGCGGCGGCGGCTACGCCGGCCGCACGGCGGTGATGGAGGCGACCGAGGAGCTCTTGAAGCTCGGCACCTTCACGGACGGCGTGTTCCATCGCAATCCGGGCGTCCCCGGCAAGAAGAACGTGGACGGGTTTCAAGCCATCTGGGAGCACCTCAACAAGCGCCCATTGGTCTACCCGAAGCCCCGCTACGATGCGCCGATCCTGATGCACCCCGAAAGCTTCGAATGGGTGCCGGTCGACGGCTCGCCCGGCGCCTACGAGAAGGTCGTGGGCGTCTTCACCGAGCGGCGCACTGAGGCCGGCTTCGTCAAGCTCGAGCAAGGCACGCGATACGTCGGCGGAGGTGGGCGCGATATCTATTTCGTGATCCAGGGCACCGGCGCCGTCGACGGCCAGGAGTACCGGAAGTTCACTACGGTCGAGCTCAAGAAGGGCGAGAACGCCACCTTCACGGCAAGCGCTGCCACTGAGATACTGCATCTGCGGCTGCCGAACCTGGAGGGGCTGCGCGTTCAGCAGGCGAGCGAGCTGCAGGCGGCCGAATAGCCTTCTGTGACGAAGCGAGGTGCCGCAAATGAAGATCGTTCAAGGCGACAAGATCAATCAGGCAATCGGTGCCTCCCACCGGGGCGGCGTATCAATCCGCCAGCGACTGCTCGATGGGCCGGACGGAACGCTTGGCAACTTCTCATTGCTGATCGCCCGCTCGCCGGGACGCTATTCGCCCCGGCACCGGCACAACTTCGAGCAGTTCCGCCTTCAGCTCGAGGGCATCGCCAACTACGGCCGCACCGGCAAGCTGAAGCCCGGCATGATCGGCTACTTCCCCGAAGGCGTGCACTACGGTCCGCAGACCCAGGAGGAGGGCGAGATGCTCGCCGTGCTGGTGCTGCAGTGCGGCGGCTCGAGCGGCAGCGGCTATCCCGGGCGCGACGCGGAGCATCGCGTGTCCGAGGACATGAAGAGCATCGGCACCTTCAAGGACGGCGTGTTCTTCCGCAACGAGGGCGTGCCCGGAAAACGCAACATGGATGCGTTCCAGGCGATCTGGGAGCACATCAACCAGCGGCCGCTGGTCTACCCGAAGCCGCGCTATGACGTGCCGATCCTGATGCACCCGGATGCCTTCGAGTGGGTCCCCGTCGAGGGACAGCGGGGCGTGTCCGACAAGCTCCTCGGCGTGTTCACGGAGCGGCGCGCCTCCGCCTCGCTCTACAAGATCGAGCCGGGCGCCACGTTCGCGGCCAGGGGCGGCCGCGATATCTTCTTCACGCTGTCGGGAAAGGGCACGGTCGAAGGCGAGCCGCTGCGCGCGGTCACGACCGTCTACCTCGACAAGGGCGACTGCGCCAAGTTCGCGGCCACCGAGACGACCGAGCTCGTGCACTTCCATCTGCCCAACCTGGAGGGGATGGAGGCCCGGCGCGCCGAGACCATGCAGGCCGCGGAGTAGTCGACAGAGGGGCGAAGCCGCGGTCCGATAGGCGCTGGTGCGCAGGTATCGCTGACGGCGAACCGATGCCTCTCATTTGGATTCCAAGTTGTTGACGGGCTCCCACCTGTCGCCAGGGGGCTGCGCCGCAAGCTTGCACGCGCGCTCATGCAACTTCGAGGAGGGAGGATCCTCCCCCGCAAGTGCCAGGACCACCTGCGCTGAGCCAGCGAAATCACCGGCGCGCCAAAGCCGCAGGCCTGCCGTGTATTTTTCCACTGTCGATTTCTGCTGCGTGGTCTCTGATCCGGTTGCTGCCAGCGGCTCGAAGACCACGATCGGCTTGGCGATGCCCGCCACACGGATCGCATCGAGCTCCCGCCAGAAGATTGCTGAACCCGCCGCGTCCCTGGTGGTCTGGGAGGCGATGATCTCGGTGCCGTAGACCTTGTTGGCGCCCTCCAGGCGCGAGGCGATGTTCACGGTATCGCCCATCGCCGTGTAGTTGAAGCGCTTCCGCGAGCCGATGTTGCCGATCAGCGCCGGTCCCGAGTTCAGGCCGATCCGTTGTCGCAGCCGCCTGCCCTTGAAGACGCCGCTCGGCGAGGAGTTCATCTCGCCAAGACGCGCCTTGCAGGCCAGCGCCGCCTTGACCGCGCTCAGCGCATGGTGCGGGTCTTCAACGGGTGCGCCGAATACCGCCACGATCGCATCGCCGATGTACTTTTCTACGAAACCGCCGTGAGCCTCGATGATATCGCTCATCTCGGAGAGATAGACGTTCATCAGCGCGACGAGGTCGGTGGGGCTCAAGCTCTCAGCCAGCGTCGAGAAACTGGCCAGGTCCGAGAAGAACACGCTGACGTTGCGCGTCTCTCCGCCAAGGCTCGGCGGCTTGCTGGAGGCCAGCATCTTGTCGATGACGGCGGGAGGCAGGTAAAGGGCGAAGCTCTTGCGCAGCAGCCGCTTGTCCCGATCGACGATGGCTGTGCGATAGCCCGTCATGGTGACGAAGGCCAGCAGCCCCGCCGCCACCGCATCGACGAGCGGAAGCACGAAGGATTGGCTGGCGAGCCAAGTCGCAACTGCTGTCCAGGCAACCAGCACGCCGGCAAGCAACCCGGCGGCAAGACCTGCGCTCATGAACAGCGCCGCGAGGCCGGCGGCGGCCGCGAGCGCGAAGATCGCAAGCCCACTCGTGAGGCGCCCCGGCTCGACCAGGACGTCCCCACGGATCAGATTGTTGACGGCGGTGGCGTGTATGTAGACGCCGGAGATCGAGTCCCGGGTGAACCCGGTCGTGCCGGCCCGACGCGGCAGAACGCAGCGCGCCGCATCAGAGGCTTCGGTCCCGGTGGTGAGCCGGTTCGAGGACACCTTGCGATCCTCGACGTCGAGCACGGTGCCGATCAGGACCACGCGGCCGCCGAAGTGCTCGCGAAAGAACCTCGTGTCCTGCTTCTCGGCGCAGGCACGCAGATCGGCCAGCGAATAGGTGGGAATGTCCTGCGATCCGCCCGCGAAGTTGAGCGTCAGGGCGTTCGGAATGCGGGCAACACTTTCGATGCCGGCAAGCCGCCGCTGCCAGTTCGCGGATGCCGCGCCGCCCGATGCCCGCGCGGCAAGCTCGGCCGCCATCGAGGGTATTGACTTCCCGTCGACGACGAAGGCGAGAGGGACGCGGCGGACCACGTCGTCAGGATCGGTGTGGAAATTCAAGGCGCGGATGTTGCGGCTGTGACCGACGGCGACGCGCTGGGCCTCTGCGGGAAGGATTGGGTACTGCTGGTGCTGAACTTGCCCGAGGACGACCTTGCCGGCGCGCGCCGCGTTGGCGAGAGCGCGCAAGAATTCGCGATCGAAACCGCGCACACGGGCGCCCAGCGTCTCCTCGCCGACCGGTATCTCCGATTGCTCGATCGAGTTCGGAAAGATGACATCAAAGCCCACGACCGCAGCGCCGCCCTCGACGAGCGCGGTCAGCACGCGAGCGAGCTCGCCGGTCCAGGTAACGGTCGGGGTTCGGCTGAAGGGCGGGGTGTTGAATGTCTCCTCGTCGAGGGCCACGACGACCGTCGGCGACGTTGCCGGCTCGTGCAATGGCCCGACAGCATGCCAGCGTAGCCAGGTCAGGATATCGATGGAAAGGCCGCGCAGCCGGTCGAGCGACGGCGCCGCAAACAGAATCGCCGCGACCACTGCAACGAGGAAGACCGCGAACAGATCACCGCGCCGGACGGTGCTCATGAGCGGCCCCGACCTGCATCAATGCGGACTTTGGAAGCGCACCAGCCGCCCCACGAGCGGCGTGGCGCCCGGTGCTGCGGACTCGGCGATCTTGAACACCACCTGTCGGCCGCCGTGGCTCGCGCGATATAGACCGCCCGCGGCGAGGGTTGTGCCCGATCGGGCAAGGTCGAGAAAGGCGCCGCGCAGGAGCTGCGCGTCGTCTACGTCTACTACGACCGCCTCGGCTGGCTTATCGAGCCGTTCGATCGAGAGCTGGCCCGATCGACCGAGCTCGAACACCGGCGCACGGCCATAAAGCGTGAGGCCCGGCTCTTTCGCCGCCGCCTTGTCCGAGCCCGCCTTGGGCACCCGGCGGAACGCCATGGCGCCGCTCTGCTTGGCTTGCTCGGGCGTCAGCTGAATTTGGCCGCTGTCGCATGCTTCTTTGGTGCGCGTCACCGTTCCGCCGCTGACGTCGCTTTGCTCCAGACCGACAGTCACGGTGCCGCCCACGATCGACTCGCGCCAGCAGGATCTGAGGTACCCGAGGGTCAGTGTATCGCTGCCTTGCAGCGGCACGCGTTTGCCGGCCTGGACGTAATCCATCAGCTCAACGCCGGCGGATCGGCTGCTCACGTCCTCGACGATGGCGACCGGCGACTGCGCCATGGCACACTCGGTGAGCAAAGATATCCCGGCCGGCACCGCGTAGCCGAGCCGATACCAACTCCTCCGGGCTGTTCGCATGTCGTCCTCTCACAAGGGCCCGCTATCGCAAATCTTACATCAATTTGGCGAACGGGCTACACACGGAAGGCTCCCCGGCGGCACTTCGGTGAGACGGATTTGCGATCGTGATGACAGCCTGCTGGATGCGTGATGACAGTCCGCTGACTGCGTGAAAGGCCTTTGGATGGTTTTGTGGCGGCATTTTCCGTTAACCTTCGGCCCTCGGCCCAAGCCGCGCGAGCCCAACGGACGACAACCTGCTATCGTCGAGCGGACCGCTTGCATGTCGGGCAGATACATGTCTGATCTTCGCGCCCTTGTTTGTTCTCTGGCTGGAGCAGCGCTCGCCCTCTCGACCATGCAAGGGCGCCCGGCCCTGTCCCAGAGCTACGAGCAGATCGTGCAGGCGTGCAAAGATGCAACCTCCGCTCAGATGCAGAGCTGCATGCAGTCCAGGAAAGGAACGGGCGATCGGGAGTCGAACCTGGCGGCGTGCCGCAAGGCCGTGACACCTGCCACGCGCTCCTGCATTCAGCGCGAGACCCAGAAGATTGCCGGCGGCAAGGCAGCACCGGCAGTGCCGAAAGCGGAGGCTGTGGCGGGGCTGAAGGACGCGATCCCGGTCCCGACGGCCTTCGTCGCGCCACCGCGTACGATCGCCGACATCACCGCGATCCTCGACAGCGAGCGGCCCGACCCGGCAAAGCTGGCAAAGCTCAAGGCGGACGCCGAAGCGCAGGCTCCGAACGAGAAATCGCCCGCCAAGGTCGCACAGTTCCACTACGACCGCGGCTACGCCCGTGCTCTGCTCGGCCGTAACACGGAAGCGCTCGCCGACGGTCTCAAGGCGCTCGAAGTCGGCCAGCAGGACATCGAGTTTCGCCAGCTAACCCGCATCCGTCAGTTCGTCGGCATCCAGCACAATGCCCTCGGCGATCCCAAGCAGGCTCTCGCCGCGTTCCAAACCATCGCGCGCGACGCCAACCAACCAGGCCAGCGAGGCGCCATGATCAACGCCTCCAGCAACATTGCCCGGGCGCTGGTCTCCCTCGGCGATGTCACGCAGGCCGATGCCCATGCGCGGCGCGTCGGCGCCCTGGTCCAGGAGGCGCGCGGCAGCCCGCACCCCAGCTGGCGACAGGCATACAAGGTGTACGGCAATTCCTGGGAGGCCGATGCCGACGCAATGCGGGCTCTGGTGCTGCAATCGCGCGGGCAATATCGCGAAGCGGAGGGAGCCTATCGCCGCGCGGAGGCGTTTCGCCGGGCGCAGCTCGAGGACCTGGCCCGGTACGATTATCCGCCGCCCCCCGAGCAGATCCTGCTCTCGGCCGATGGCTATTTGCTCGCCATTGCGCGCGTCAAGACCAAGCAGGGCCTGCTCGCCCAAGCGGAGGCCGACGCGCGCCGCGCGCTGCTCGGGGTCTTGAAGCACCAGGGCAAGTACAATCCGCAGACGCCAGGCTTCATCATCGGCCTTGCCAGTATCCTGATCGAGCAGGGCCGCTACGAGGAGGCGGAGAGACTTACGCGCGCCGCGCTCGAGGTTCAGCGCACGCTCGGCATCGGTGACGACACGCCGGCGAGCGCCAACATTCTCTCGCAGCTCGGCAGTGTCCTTACCCTGCAGCGCAAGTCCAAGGAGGCCGAGGCCGTCTATGCCGAGCTCGAGACGGCCATCGCCCAATGGGAGCCGAAGCGGCGCGAAGTGCATCTGCTCGATCGCTCGCGCATTGCCGCGCTCTACGCCTCCGGCCAGATCGAGGCGGGCATTGCCGCGGCCCAGGAGCTGGTCAAGCGCCAGAGCGCGCGCTCCGGCGCCAACCACTTCGAGACGGCCTCGGCGCGGGGCCTCCTGGCCGTCGGCTACGCACATGGGAGACGCGATGCCGAGGCGATCCGCGAGTTCAAGGCGGCGCTGCCGACGATACTGGCGTCGAGCCGCGAGAATGCCGACGACGACGCCACGCTGGTTGCGGCCCGCAGCCAGCGGTTGCAGACCATGGCCGAGGCCTACATCGATGTGCTGGCACGCAGCCCCAACAGGTCCGGCGATGTAGCGAACGAGACCTTTTCCCTGGCCGACGCAATTCGCGCACGCTCGGTGCAGCAGGCCTTGGCGGCGTCCAGTGCGCGCACGGTAGCGAAGGATCCGGCGCTCCAGGAGCTGGTTCGCAGCGAGCAGGACCTCGGCAAGCAGGTCAACGCCCAGCTCGGCATGCTCAACAACGTCCTGGCGCTGCCGTCGAGCGAGCGCGACGAGAGCCTCGTTGCGGGCATCAACGCCGCGATCGACAAGCTCCGCGCGGACCGCGAGAAGGCGAGGCAAGAAATCACGCGCCGCTTCCCCTCCTACGCCGACCTGATCGACCCGAGAGCGCCCACCGTCGAGCAGATCAGGGCGAGCCTGCGGCCGGGAGAGGCGCTGCTGTCGTTCTACTTCGGCCACGACCACAGCTTCGTGTGGGCGGTGCCGAAAGCGGGCGAGGTCGCCTTTGCCGCCATACCGGCGACCGCACTCGAGCTCGAGGCCAAGGTCAGGAAGCTGCGCGAGGCGCTCGAGCCGCAGGCGACGACGCTGGCCGATATTCCGCCGTTCGATCTTGCCCTCGGCCATGAGCTCTACGCCTTGCTCCTCAAGCCGGTCGAGGAGGGCTGGAGATCGGCCAACAGCCTGATCGTGGTGACGAACGGCGCCCTCGGACTGCTGCCGCTATCGCTGTTGCCGACATCTCCTGCCGCAGTGGCGGAGGCCGAGCCCTTATTCTCCGGATACCGGAGCGTGCCCTGGCTGGCGCGAACGCACGCGGTCAGCACCGTCCCCTCGGTGGCGGCCCTGCGCACGCTGCGCGGCCTGCCCCCCGGCAGGCCGGATCGCGCCAACCTGATCGGATTCGGCGACCCGCTGTTCAACAAGGAGCAGGCGGCGGAAACGCAACAGCCTCTCGAGGTCGCGGAAGCGGCCACGAACGTGCGCGGGCTGCGACTTCGGCGCCGGTCGAGCCCACAGCTGCAGAACGTCGACAGTGCGGAGCTGGCCATGCTGCCGCGGCTGCCGGATACGGCCGATGAGCTCAAGTCGATGGCCAGCGTGCTGGAGGCCGACCCCGCCAGGGTGCTGTACCTCGGCAAGGACGCCAGCGAGAAACGGGTCAAGTCGGTCGATCTCTCCGGCTTCAAGATCCTGGCCTTCGCGACACACGGCCTGGTGCCCGGCGACCTCAACGGCCTGACACAGCCCGCGCTGGCGCTGACGGCACCGGATGTCGCCGACTCCGACGGCGACGGCCTGCTGACGATGGAGGAGGTGCTGGCGCTCAAGCTCGATGCCGACTGGGTGGTGCTGTCGGC
>JBIOVC010000308.1:0-2247 GCA_044867545.1 Hyphomicrobiaceae bacterium
ATGGGCGAGTACTTCCGCGACAACGGCATGCACGCGGTGATCGCCTACGACGACCTCTCCAAGCAGGCGGTCGCCTACCGGCAGATGTCGCTGCTGCTGCGCCGCCCACCCGGCCGCGAGGCATATCCGGGCGACGTGTTCTATCTCCACTCGCGCCTGCTGGAGCGCGCCGCCAAGATGAACGACGAGCATGGCGGCGGATCGCTCACCGCGCTGCCGGTGATCGAGACCCAGGCGAACGACGTCTCGGCCTACATCCCGACCAACGTGATCTCGATCACGGACGGGCAGATCTTCCTCGAGACCGACCTCTTCTATCAGGGCATCCGGCCGGCGGTGAACGTCGGCCTCTCAGTGTCGCGCGTCGGCTCCTCGGCGCAGACCAAGGCGATGAAGCAGGTGGCGGGCAAGATCAAGGGTGAGCTCGCGCAGTACCGCGAGATGGCGGCGTTCGCCCAGTTCGGCTCGGACCTCGACGCAGCGACCCAGCGGATGCTCGCGCGCGGCGAGCGGCTGACCGAGCTCCTGAAGCAGCCGCAGTTCTCGCCGCTCAAGATGGAGGAGCAGGTCGTCGTCATCTTCGCTGGCACGCGCGGCTATCTCGACCCGCTCCCTGTATCTGCGATCGGCCGCTTCGAGCAGGAGCTGCTGCGCTCCCTGCGCGACAAGCATGCGGGCCTGCTCGACACGATCCGGTCGCAGAAGGAGCTGAAGCCCGAGACCGAGAAGCAGCTCACCTCCGTGATCGACGGCTTCGCCAAGGCGTTCGCCGCCTAACTCAGGAATAGCGGTCCCATGCCGAGCCTGAAGGACCTCCGCAATCGCATCGCCTCGGTGAAGGCAACGCGCAAGATCACCAAGGCGATGCAGATGGTCGCCGCGGCCAAGCTGCGCCGGGCGCAGGAGGCGGCGACCGCCGCGCGCCCCTATGCCGAGCGGATGGACCGGGTGATCGCCAACCTCGCCTCACGGGTCAGCGATACGGCAGGCGCCTCCGGCCTGCTGGTCGGCACCGGCAAAGAGGACGTAAATCTGCTCGTCGTGATGACCGCCGAGCGCGGACTGTGCGGCGGCTTCAATTCCAACATCGCCAAGCTTGCTCGGCAGGACGCCAGGGCGTCGCTGGCAGCCGGCAAGACCGTGAAGATCCTCTGCGTCGGCCGCAAGGGCGCCGACAACCTGCGCCGCGATCTCGGACGCAACATCATCGACCGGATCGATTTCCGAACCGTGCGACGGCTCACCTTCGCCAACGCCGAGGACGTCGCGCGGCGCGTGCTCGAGCGCTTCGAGGCAGGCGAGTTCGACGTCGCGACGCTCTATTTCTCCGAGTTCAAGTCGGTGATCTCGCAGAAGCCCGTAGCGTTGCAGATCATCCCGGTGCGTGTACCCGAAGCCCGGCCCGAGGAGGTGAAGTCGGGACCGCAGGCGATCTACGAGTACGAGCCCTCCGAGGAGGAGATCCTGGGTGAGCTCATTGCGCGCAACATCGCAACGCAGATCTTCCGCGGCCTGCTCGAGAACGCGGCTTCCGAGCAGGGCGCACGCATGTCGGCGATGGACAGCGCCACGCGCAACGCCGGCGACATGATCGACAGGCTGACGCTGCGCTACAACCGGCAGCGCCAGGCCAACATCACCAAGGAGCTGATCGAGATCATCTCCGGCGCGGAGGCGCTCTAGGAAGGGTCGTAGGTCGGGCTGAGGAACGAAGCCCGACATGAGTGTTCGTATGGTGCTGTCGGGCTTCGCCGAGGCTCAGCCCGACCTACAAAGGTCGTAACGAGGATTACCAATGGCAACGAGCAAAGTCGGGCGTGTGCGACAGGTCACGGGAGCGGTCGTCGACGTGCAGTTCGATGGACACCTGCCGTCCATTCTGAACGCGCTCGAGACGATGAACCCGAGCACCAAGTCGAAGGACAACCCGAAGGGCCGGCTCGTGCTCGAGGTCGCCCAGCACTTGGGCGAGAACACCGTGCGCACGATCGCCATGGACTCCTCGGAAGGCCTTGTGCGCGGCCAGGAAGTGACCGACACCGGCCGGCCGATTGCGGTCCCCGTGGGCGACGAGACGCTCGGCCGGATCATGAACGTGATCGGCGAGGCCGTCGATGAGGCGGGTCCGATCAAGTCCAATCAGACCCGGCCGATCCACCAGCCGGCTCCGTCATTCGTCGATCAGGCGACCGAGCCCGAGGTGCTGGTCACCGGCATCAAGGTCGTCGATCTGCTGGCACCCTATGC
>JBIOVC010000309.1:0-7587 GCA_044867545.1 Hyphomicrobiaceae bacterium
GGCGACATCCGAGGCCACCACCTGCGTGTGCACGCGTCCCGATACACGCCGGTCGACGGCACCCTGATCCCGACAGGGCATATCGCCCCGGTGGACGGCAGCCCTTTCGATCTCCGCGCCCCGCGTCCCTTTCCGCCGGACATCGACATCAACTTTGCGGTCGACGAGAGCCCAGGCCAGCTGCGTGATGTCGCGACGATCACCCACGCGGACTCGCAGCGACGCCTGGCAATCCGCGCCACGGCGCCCGGCGCGCAAATCTACGGCGGGAAATACTTGGGCAAAGGGGGGCATTTCCCGGTGCACGGCGGGTTCTGTGTCGAGCCGCAGTATTTTCCCGACGCGCCGAACCAGTCCGGATTTTCGGTGCCGCGGATCGATGAGACCGAGGAATATCGCGAGGTCATTGAGTACGCGTTGGCCTGAAAATGCTACGCTGAACCGTTGGCCGCGGCAGCGCCGCCGGCAGTGGCCGACGCTCCGGCTTACCGGCCATTCTTGCGGAGAGGGGCTATCGATTGAACTCCAACCCGAGGCGCGATGTACGGCCATGAGGCTCAATGGCAAGCGAGCGTTGATTACCGGCGGCGCGCAGGGCATCGGCTATGCCGTTGCGGAAACCTTCTGCCGGGAAGGCGCCGTCGTCTATGTCGCAGATGTCAACGAGCACGCGGGGTCGTCAGCGGCGGCGAACCTGCGCAAGCAAGGCAGAAACGCGACGTTTGTCCTTCTGGATGTCACCAGCGAGACCGACTGGCAGCGGGTATTCAGGCAGGTCGAACAAGATGCCGGCGGCCTGGATATCCTGGTGAACAACGCGGGCATTAATATCCGCAAGATCATCGAAGAGATGAGCCCGGAAGAATTCGATCGAATGTACAGCGTCAACGTCAAGGGGCCGTTTCTCGGCATCAAGCATGCGCTTCCTGCGATGAAGAAAACCGGCGGAGGATCGATCATCAACATGTCCTCCGTGTGCGGCCTTGTCGGTCACATGTATACGCCGGAGGCGTACACGACCACGAAGGGCGCCCTCACCTTGCTGACCAAGGCAGTCGCCGCGCGCTACGGGAAGTTCAACATTCGCTGCAACTCGATCCATCCGAGCACGGCCGATACGCCGTTGGTGCAGGAAATGCTCAAGGACCCGGGGCAGAGAAAGGAGCGACTCGGCGAAGTGCCGCTCGGCAGAATGGCCAGCCTGCAAGACATCGCCGAAGCTGCGGTCTACCTCGCCTCGCAGGAAGGCGCCTTCATCAACGGAGTCGCTTTGCCGGTGGACGGCGGTGTGACCGCGTATTGACGGAAAGCAGCGCATGAAAAAGACGGGAAAGATCGACGAGCTGATCGACACCAGCAGGACGCTGTACGACCGCAAGCTGATCCATGCGACGGGAGGCAATACGAGCGTCAGGGACGGTGATTCCGTCTGGATCACTCAGACGGGAGCGGAGCTCGGAAAACTGACGGAAGACAAGTTCGTCAAGGTAGACCTTCAGGGCAACGTACTGGAGGGTAACGCTCCCTCCAAAGAAACGAACATGCATCTGGCGATGTATCGGGCAAGGAAGAATGCCCACGCCGTCATCCACGTTCACCCGACCTACTCGATCGCCTTCTCGACGCTGATCAGCCGCGAGTCCAACGACGTCGTTCCCCCCTACACGATGGCGTTCTACGTGCGGGCGGGCCGTGTGCCGATGATCCCGTACCACCCGTCCGGCTCGCATTCCCTGCACGAGGCCGTGGAAGCGCTTGCGCCGCTCCACCACGCGATCCTGCTGCGCCAGCACGGACTGATCGTCGCCGGGGCCGACCTGTCGACCGCGATGGGTATCGTGGAGGAGGTCGAGCAGTGCTGCCAGATAGCGGTTGCGACCGCTCTCAAGGGCGCGCCGCTGACGGAAACCCAACTGCAGGCGATTGATGCGGCATTAGGCCGAGCCTGGACAGCGCGATCGAGCCGGCCGTGAACCCGCTGTTGCTCGCCTTCTACGGGGACGACTTCACAGGCTCCGCCGACGCCATGGAGGCGTTGACGATCAACGGGGTCAAGACAGCCCTCTTCCTCGGACACCCGACCGAGGAGCGGCTGCAAGCAAGCCGCGCAAACCTTCAGGCCGTCGGAATCTCCGGCACCAGCCGGACAATGACTCCGGCGCAGATGGACGACGAATTGCCTGCCCAACTGGCGCTGCTCGACAGCCTGCAGCCCCGTCTCATTCACTACAAGGTTTGCGCGACGTTCGATTCCTCGCCCAGGATCGGTAGCATCGGGCACGCGGCCGACCTCGCCTTCGACGTCATCAAGCCTTCCTGCGGCGTCATCGTTCAGGGCATCCCCCTGCTCGGCCGCTACGTCGCGTTCGGCAATCTCTTTAGCGTCTACGGTGACCGCCGATACCGGCTCGACCGGCACCCGGTCATGAGCAAGCATCCGATTACGCCAATGGATGAAAGCGACCTCCGCATGCATTTCGCGCGGCTGTCAAAAAAGAAGGTGGCGCTGATCGATCTGATTCACCTGGGAGAACCCCGGCAATCTCTTTCCCAACGGTTCGACCGCTGTGTCGAGGACAACGATATCGTTGTGTTCGACACGCTCAACGACGACAACCTTTTCGAGATCGGCCGGCTGCTCCACGAGAAATCCGAGACGCTGAAGATTTTTGCGATCGGCTCTTCCGGGTTCGAATACGCGATGGCCCAGTCCTGGCGGGCAAGCGGTCTGGTTTCGGAGCCGCCACAGTTTCCGTCGGTCGGCCCGGCCGACAAATTGATCGTGGTTTCGGGAAGTGCCGCGGCCAACACCGCGGAACAGATCAACTACGCGCTCGCGCATGGGTTTTCCGGAATCGCACTCAATACTGATCGGCTGGTCGACGAAAAGGCGGCGGAAGACGAGCGCAAAAGGGTCATCAAGCAGGGGCTCACGCTGCTTGCGGAAGACAGGCACCTGTTGCTCCATACCACCATCGGCCCGGATGACCCGATCATCGCCAAGACCGTGGAGAGGGTCCGGCAACTCGAGATCGATCCGAGCGAAACCGGCAAGATCATCGGCAGACAGCAAGGCCTGATCCTGCGCGCGCTGCTCGAGGGGACGGGGGTCCGCAGGGTCTGCGTCGCGGGCGGCGATACCTGCAGCTATACGCTGCGCCAGCTCGATATCCATTCGCTGGAGCTGCTCATGCCGATTGCACCCGCGGCCCCGTTATGCCGCGCCTTCTCGGACGATTCCCGTTTCGACGGCCTGCAGGTCGCTTCGAAGGGAGGCCAGATCGGTACCCCGGATTATTTCCTGCAGGTTCTGAGCGGGAGGAGGTAGCGGCTCGATGGGCACAGGTTCGGCTGCACTTTCCTACGACAAGAGCCCCATCGTCATGATCGTGGGCGTCGGACTGATGGGCCAGTATCTCGCAGGCCGCGTCGGAAAATGGCTGGGCGCCGCCAAGCTCGTCCTCGTCGACGGCGCCGACGCGATCAGCGTTGACGGCAGACGCACGGCCCTTTCCGAGTTCGCCCGCTCCGTCGCCGATGCCAATCCATCCCTAGAGGTCGCTGCGGAAACCGTCGATGTGACGAGTGAAGACGACGTCGCCGCGCTCTTCAAGCGCCATCGCGGGATCCGCTATCTACAGCACACCGCCGGCATCTCACCCAGGCCGCTGACCCCGCCGGAGGAACTTACGAAAGAAGACGTTCTCGGCGCCTGCGCGGTGAACCTGTGGGGCGCCCACAACATCCTGAAGCAGGGAATCCGCGCCGGCGCTTTCGCCGCCCGCACCCACGGCGTCATCATCCTGTCCACGTCGGCGACCGTCGGCTCGGAGGGGCGCGCGAGCGCCGCCTACGAAGAATCCAAAGGCGGCCTTCGCAACCTGCTCGTGCTTCAGGCCCGCTATTTTCTCGAGGCGCACGGCCTCGTCCTCAACGGGCTTGCGCCCTCGCCGTTGCGCGGTCCCATGGCCGCGCAGAATCCGGTCAGCGCGGGGCGCCTGCAGGCAGTCGAGGACAGCATGCCGATCGGCGGCCTGACCGACCCGTCGCATATCGCGGCGGCGACCATGTACTTCTGGTCGAACGAATGCTGGTGCGTCGCAGAAGTGCTGACCGTCGACGGCGGCTACACCAAGCACAGGCCGATCTACGGCGCACTCTGACGACGGCATGAGACGATCGTGTGCGCCT
Organism: Hyphomicrobiaceae bacterium; assembly: GCA_044867545.1. Classification (GTDB taxonomy): domain Bacteria; phylum Pseudomonadota; class Alphaproteobacteria; order Rhizobiales; family Hyphomicrobiaceae; genus DATLZB01. Next base: position 4,192 of record JBIOVC010000309.1, read on the forward strand.
GACCGCGACACCAGAGATGGCGCATGTTCTTGGCGGCGAGCCGGCGCCCACTTCGCCGGAACATGCTCTAGTGTGATGATCGAGAAGTTCGCCGCCATTTGCGGCCCGGTCGGGAGCGAACTTCTCGATCTGAATCACACTAGCAACTCTATGATCCTAGTGTCCCTTGTGATTCCGAAGTTCGCTGGTGCGGTTTCGGGCAAGGTGGGGCGAACTTCGGAATCGGGACACTAGCCGCCGAACGCGTGAACAGGGTGCCCGACGACGTTGGTCTCGACCGCGAGCAATCCGCCGGCGAGCGGCTGGGCATGCAAGTCACGGGCGGTCAGGTTCTGGGAGGCCGAGGTGACGAACAACGTCTTCATATCGGCGCCGCCGAACGCGGGCATCGTCGGCTGCGACACGGGCAACGAAATCTCGCGCTCTACGCTGCCGTCGGGCAGCAGGCGCAGCAGTTTCGATCCCCCGTACATCGCCGGCCAGTAACCGCCCTCGGCATCCATGGCGGCTCCGTCCACGCCGCCGGTCGTAGCGAGATCAAAACGGAAGAACGGCTGCTCGGCGCCGCGCTTGCCGGTCGCCGGATCGAATCCGTAGCGCCACACGACGTTCGCGCAAGTGTCGGTATGCAGCATCACCCTATCGTCCGGACTCCAGGCCAAGCCGTTGGGGATTCCGAAGCCGCTGCCGACCTTCGTCACCGTCAGGTCGGGGTCCATTCGGTAGAAGCTCCCGGTCGGCTGACACTCCTGGCTCAGGCTCATCGTGCCGACCCAAAGCCGTCCCGCCGCATCGCACTTACCGTCATTGGCCCGGTTCTCCGGCCGATCGGCTTCGAGCGGAACCAGGAGGTCGAGAGCGCCGGACCTCGGGTCGCAGCCGTAGACGCCGTCCTCCAGAACGACGACCAACCCGCCCTTCTTGCGCAACGCAATCATCCCCGGTCGGGTCGGCAAATCGATCGACGCGGTCGCGCGGGACTGGGGCGCGGTCCGGTGCAGCTTCCTGCCACGGATATCGATCCAGTAGACGACATTCTCCGCCGGCGACCAGACGGGACATTCACCGAGCTCAGCCCGTATGTCGGTGACACATGTGATCATCGCCAATGAGTTTACACAAGTGACTCTCGAAAGCGTCAAACCATGCGACAGACTCAACCAGCCCGCGCCCAGGGGCGGATTGTGACACATGCCGCCGAACGCCGAAAGACGTTCGCCCCGACCACTTGCTGATCTTGCAGGATATTTCGGACAACAGCGAATAACCGCGTAGGCTTGGTGGCGGAGAGAGTGGGATTCGAACCCACGGTACGGTCTCCCGTACACACGCTTTCCAAGCGTGCGCCTTAAGCCACTCGGCCATCTCTCCGGCTTCGCTCGCGGCCGGGGGACTATAGCGGCGATCCTTTGGGGCGCAACACCGACGGCAGCGCCGGCTCCGATACCGCCGCCGTCCGCGATCCAAAGCTCTTGCGCGCGCACCCGTTCCCCCCTACTTCGGAGCACGGCGTCCTCGGTTCCGACACACGCACCCGGTGCCCCATGACGGTCCTGCGCTTCATCGGCGGCCTGTTCCTGTTGTTTGCGGTGATCGCGCTGACCACCGATTTCACCCGCGCGGAGGCATCGGGCGCGCTAGCGTTCGCCTCTCTGCTCGATCACTGGTCGGAGCTCGCACCGCAGTCGCTGGCCGCCGCGCAGAAGACCGTGCAGGGCCGCGCTCACCCGCTGCTCTGGGATCCGGTCATACGCTCGCTGCTGGCACTGCCGGCCTGGGCGAGCCTCGGCGCCGTCGGGCTGATCTTCGCCTGGCTCGGACGTCCGCGCCGCCGCATCGACATCTTCGCCAACTGAGGCGGAACTACTTCTTGACCGGCTGCCCTTTCGCCGGCTGTGTCTGTACTGCGTCGCGGGCGCGCTCGCCGCGGTCGATGTCGCCGGTCGCAAAGTCGATGGCGAGACCTGCCGCCAGTAGGACCACCATCACTCCGACCAGCCCGAGCATGAAGCGGTTGTGATTGCGGTTGAGCGCCGCCACCATCTCCTCGGTGACCGGCGCGCCCGCCTCCTCGGCCTTGCCGAACAGCCTCCCGATCCGCCGCCACGATCCGTCCCGCTCGGCGAGCCCGACCCCGCAGTTGCCGCAGAGCCGCTCCGCTATGTCCTTGATCGGGAACTGCGGATCGGTGTCGGCCTCGCTGACCGTGCCAAGCGAGTGTTGCTTCCCGTCCTTGGTGACGATCCACGCCTCCCGCATCAGCACCGGCGCAATCGACCCGCCATAGACCACCCGGCGCGTCTCGACCGCCGCGATCTGGTCATAGGGGACCTCGGCGCGCCGATAGCTGAACGCCGGCAGCCCAAAACGCGCGGCTGGCAGCGACAGCCGTATTCCCTTCTCGCCGAGCACGATCCGTGCACGGAGCGAGAAGATGAGCTCGAACAGCAGCAGCAGCATGATCGCCGCGAACCCGATCGCCAGCACGATCAGCCCCCACGTGTCGAGCAGCACGCCTTTGGTGAGCCGCTGGTAGAGCATCACCGGCAGGCTGACGAAGAACGGCAGCAACAGCAGGAACAGAAATGCAAAGACCAGCTTGCGCACACCGCTCGCCTGGTAGACGGTGAGATGGGGGCTGGCTTGCTGCTGGGGAGGCTGCGGCGCGGCGCCGGCGTTGGTTGTCTCGGCCATTGCGACTGCTCCCTCCCCTTGCCTGCTCACGGGGAATCACAATCCCTGGAGCGGTGCGTGCCGGAACCCGCCACTATTACTATATTCAGCGCGACCGGCACCACGGAAAGACATCATGCTGTTTGCAAGGAAGAAGCTCGAGATGCCGACTCCGGAGACCGCGCTCCGGGGCCGGGCAAGCCCGATCCCGACCGCCAGGGAGCACTCCGTCCTCCATCGGCCGTTGAAGGGTCCCTACCCCGCTGGCCTCGAGCAGGCGATGTTCGGCATGGGGTGCTTCTGGGGCGCGGAGCGCAAGTTCTGGCAGCTCGGCGACGGCGTCTGGACAACCGCGGTCGGCTATGCCGGCGGGCATACCCCGAACGCCACCTACGAGGAGGTCTGCTCCGGCCGCACCGGCCACAACGAGGTGGTCCTGGTCGTCTTCGATCCGAGGAAGATCAGCTACGAAACGCTCCTGAGGACGTTCTGGGAGTCGCACGACCCGAGCCAGGGCATGCGCCAGGGCAACGACGTCGGCACCCAGTACCGCTCGGGCATCTATGTGCTCTCGGCCGCCCAGCGGGAGGCCGCCGAGGCCTCGAAGTCGGCCTACGGGAAGGTGCTCGCCAAGGCTGGATACGGTGCGATCACGACCGAGATTCGCGACGCGCCCGAGTTCTATTTCGCCGAGGACTACCACCAGCAGTACCTCGCCAAGGT
>JBIOVC010000310.1:0-2370 GCA_044867545.1 Hyphomicrobiaceae bacterium
CCTACGCGTTGCTGGCTCGACGACGTGACATCGCCGCGAGGTGCAGCGCCACCGCCGCTGCGTTCGATACATTGAGGCTGTCGAGCGGCCCGTCGGCCTCGATCCGGCAGAGCCGGTCGCAACTCTCCCGCGTCAGCTGCCGCAAGCCCCGACCCTCTGCGCCCAGCACCAGCGCGATGCGTCCAGAGAGATCCTCTTCTTCGAGGCGACCGCGTGCCGACCCGTCGAGACCGAGTAAGACCACGCCCTCAGCCTTCAGCTCCTCCATCGTGCGGGCGAGGTTCTGGGCGAGCAGCACCGGCACCACCTCAAGTGCGCCCGACGCCGACTTGGCGAGCGACCCAGACAGCGGCGGACTGTGTCGGCGGGTCATGATGAGGCACGCCGCGCCGAACACGGCGGCGGAGCGCAGCACTGCCCCGACGTTGTGCGGATCGGTGACGTGGTCGAGGATGAGGAGCGGGCCTTTTCGCCGGGCGAGGTCCGCCAGCCCGGGTTCGGGGAGTGGATCGGTCTCGAGCAGAGCGCCCTGATGGACGGTGTCGGGGCCGAGCCGTTTGTCGAGATCGCGCGGGATCACCCGCTCTGGCTGGACACCGCGTGCGGCGAGCGCCTCGGCGAGCCGATGCTCGGCATTGTCGGTGACGAGCAGTCGCCGCACCGGCCGCTTCGGGTTGCGCAGGGCGGCCTCGACGGCATGGATGCCATAGATTAGCGCCGGTCCGTCGGCCTCCGAACGGCCCCGGTTACGGGAAAGCGCAGTCCTCTTCCGTTGTCTGGGCATGGTCGGTCGGTTGCGGCTGGCCGAGGTCCGAGGGCTCGAGGGTCTTCGGAGAGCCGCCCATGTTGGCGCTTTTCCCGTTGACAGGATAGGGTTGCGTTACGATAAGTGCAGCCGATTGCCCCTGCTGGTGACGGCGGGGCGATTTTGTTTGGGCTTGCGAACCGGGGCCCCGGGAGGGGTGCCCGAGTGGCTAAAGGGGACGGACTGTAAATCCGTTGGCTTCGCCTACGCTGGTTCGAATCCAGCCCCCTCCACCACCCCGGCAATGCAAGCCCGGACCGGTCAATGATGCGGGTGTAGCTCAATGGTAGAGCAACAGCCTTCCAAGCTGATGACGAGGGTTCGATTCCCTTCACCCGCTCCAGTCAGCACACGTGGCAGGTGTCGGCCACTGCATGTGATGCTTCTTTCCTGACACCTGGAGGCAGCGATGGCCAAGGCAAAATTCGAGCGGACGAAGCCGCACTGCAACGTCGGCACGATCGGTCACGTGGACCACGGCAAGACGACGTTGACGGCGGCGTTGACCAAGGTCTCGGCCGACAAGGGCCTGGGCACCTACATCTCGTACGACCAGGTCGCGAAAGCCTCCGAATCTCAGGGGCGCCGCGACGCGACGAAGATTCTGACGATCGCGACCAGCCACGTCGAGTATTCGACGAGTGAGCGCCACTACGCGCACGTCGACTGCCCGGGGCATGCCGACTACGTGAAGAACATGATCACGGGGGCGGCGCAGATGGACGGCGCGATCCTGGTGGTCTCGGCGGTCGACGGGCCGATGCCGCAGACGCGTGAGCACATCCTCTTGGCCCGCCAGGTGGGCGTGCCCTACATCGTGGTGTTCCTCAACAAGTGCGACGTGGTCGACGACGAGGAGCTGCTCGACCTGGTCGAGCTCGAGGTCCGCGAGCTGTTGTCCAAGTACCAGTTCCCGGGCGATGACGCGCCGGTGGTGCGGGGCGCGGCGATCAAGGCGCTGCAGGGCGAGAAGGGGCCGCTGGCGGACGAGGCGATCATCAAGCTGTTCGAGGCGCTCGACACCTTCGTCCCGCTGCCCGAGCGGCCGCTCGACCAGCCGTTCCTGATGCCGATCGAGGACGTGTTCTCGATCTCGGGGCGCGGCACGGTGGTGACGGGGCGGATCGAGCGCGGCAAGGTCAAGGTCGGCGAGGAGGTCGAGATCGTCGGCCTGAAGGACACGGCGAAGTCGGTGGTGACCGGGGTCGAGATGTTCCGCAAGCTCTTGGATGAGGGCGTTGCCGGCGACAACGTCGGCTGCCTGCTGCGCGGCATCGACAAGGAGGCGGTGGAGCGCGGCCAGGTGCTGTGCAAGCCGGGCTCGGTGAAGCCGCACAAGAAGTTCAAGGCGGAGGCCTACATCCTGACCAAGGAGGAGGGCGGGCGGCACACGCCGTTCTTCAAGAACTACCGTCCGCAGTTCTACTTCCGGACGACGGACGTGACCGGGATCTGCACGCTGCCGGAGGGCACCGAGATGGTGATGCCGGGCGACAACTGCGCGATGGATGTCGAGCTGATCACGCCGATCGCGATGGAGGAGAAGCAGCGGTTTGCGATCCGCG
>JBIOVC010000311.1:0-4434 GCA_044867545.1 Hyphomicrobiaceae bacterium
CGCGTTCGAGGAGACGGGGCGCGCGCCTTGCGTGCTCGAAGCGCAGGTCGACTTCTCCTTCGAGGTCTCGGTGCTGGCGGTGCGCGGGCTCGACGGCACGACGGCGTTCTACGACATCCCCCTCAATACCCACTCGGGCGGCATCCTCGCCCGGTCTGTCGTGCCGTCCCCCCTCTCGCCAGGCCTGCAGGAGACCGCCCAGCAGATGGCGGCCCGGATCGCGGAGGCCCTCGGCTATGTCGGCGTGCTGGCGGTCGAGATGTTCCATCTCGCCGATGGGCCGCAGCCGTTCCTCATCAACGAGCTCGCGCCGCGCGTGCACAACTCCGGGCACTGGACGCTGGACGCGTGCACGGTGAGCCAGTTCGAGAACCATATCCGGGCGATCGCCGGTTGGCCGCTCGGCGCGACGGCCCGGCATTCGGACGCCGTCATGGACAATCTGATCGGGGGGGACGTGGACCGCTGGCCGGCGCTCGCCCGGGATCCCGCTGCTGCGCTGCACATCTATGGCAAACGGAAAACCCGGGAAGGCCGCAAGATGGGCCATGTGACGCGGCTTTCTCCCCTATCCGGCGGCTGAGGGGCCTTGCCCCGTCCAATGCGCTTGCCATGGACTTGTTAAGGCCGCTCTGGTAAGAACCGCTCAAATTTCGGCCAGCATCGCACTCAGGTGCGGCAATTCCTCGAGCCGGTGCTGCCGAGCCCAGTCAACAGCAACAGCAGATAGGATTGCACTGCGTGCAGGTTCTCGTTCGCGACAACAACGTCGACCAGGCCCTTCGGGCGCTCAAGAAGAAGATGCAGCGCGAGGGCATCTTCCGCGAGATGAAGCTTCGCAACTACTACGAGAAGCCCTCGGAGCGCAAAGCGCGCGAGAAGGCTGAAGCGGTGCGCCGGGCGCGCAAGCTCGCCCGCAAGCGTATGCAGCGCGAGGGCCTGCTGCCGGGCAAGCCGGCGCAGGCGCGCGGCGGTCCGGGTGGACGCGGTGGCCCCGGCGGACCGGGTGGCCGGCGCGGCGGACCTGGAGCCGGCGGCGGTACCGGCGGTGCTCCGAGAGCGGAATAGACAAGAGCGCCGACCTTCGAGACACGGCCGTACCGGCTCCCGGTGCGGCCGTAGTCCTTTTGGTCTGCTCTCCACGGAAGTAGAGTGGGGCTACGCAATCCGCGCCCGAGGTGCACCCGATGCAGGACACCGCAGCCAAAGCGATGGCAGGCTTCAGATGGGACGACCCGTTCCTCCTCGAGGATCAGCTCTCGGGCGAGGAGAAGCTCGTCCGCGACACCGCGCGTGCCTATGCGGAGGAGAAGCTCGCACCCCGCGTGATCGAGGCCTACCTCGAGGAGAAGACCGATCGTGCGACCTTCAGCGAGATGGGGGAGCTCGGTCTGCTCGGTGTGACGATCCCGGAGCAGTGGGGCGGGGCGGGTGCCGGCTACGTCTCCTACGGGCTCGTCGCGCGCGAGATCGAGCGGATCGATTCAGGCTACCGCTCGATGCTCAGCGTGCAGTCCTCGCTCGTGATGTTTCCGATCCATGCCTACGGCACCGAGGAGCAGAAGAAGCGCTACCTGCCGAAGCTCGCAACCGGCGAGTGGGTCGGGTGCTTCGGGCTGACGGAGCCCGACGCCGGCTCCGATCCGGCTTCCATGAAGACGCGCGCGGAGAAGATTGCCGACGGCTACCGGCTCACCGGCTCGAAGATGTGGATCTCGAACTCGCCGATCGCGGACGTGTTCGTCGTCTGGGCGAAGTCGGCGGCGCACGACAACGAGATTCGCGGCTTTGTGCTCGAGAAGGGGATGAAAGGGCTATCGGCTCCGAAGATCGGCGGTAAGCTGTCGCTACGCGCCTCGATCACCGGCGAGATCGTGATGGACGGCGTCGTCGTGCCGGAGAGCGCGCTGCTGCCCAGCGTCTCCGGCCTCAAGGGCCCGTTCGGCTGTCTCAACAGCGCGCGCTACGGCATCTCGTGGGGCGTGATGGGCGCGGCGGAGGACTGCTGGCACCGCGCGCGGCAGTACGCGCTCGACCGCAAGCAGTTCGGCCGGCCGCTGGCGGCGACTCAGCTCGTGCAGAAGAAGCTCGCCGACATGCAGACCGAGATCGCGCTCGGGCTGCAGGGTGCGTTGCGCGTCGGCCGTCTATTGGACGAAGGCAAGGCGGCGCCGGAGATGGTCAGTCTCGTGAAGCGCAACAACTGCGGCAAGGCGCTCGACATCGCGCGTGTGGCGCGCGACGTGCACGGCGGCAACGGCATCCAGATCGAGTACCACGTGATGCGGCACGCGCAGAACCTCGAGACGGTCAATACCTACGAGGGCACGCACGACGTGCATGCGTTGATATTGGGACGGGCGCAGACAGGACTGCAGGCGTTTTTCTGAGAGCCCGCCGACTAGGTCACGGCTTCAATGTCCTTAGGCGCTTTCGCCAATAGCCAGGCCGACGGTGCAAGTGAGCGACGGCTATGACGTAGACGCGGTCGCCGACAAGGCGATAGACGAGACCGTACGGAAAGCGCCGCAATTGGCACATGCGAACTGAGGATGCGACCCGTTTCCATGCCTTGGGATTTGCAAGGATGAGCCCCAATGCGTGGTCGGCCTCGTGCTTGAAATCCTGAGCCACATGGGGAGCATGTCGAGCATAATAGTCGTACGCGTTGCCAAGCTCTTGGGCTGCTGCCGGCAGGAACTCAGCGATCACTTCTTGCCCAGTCGCGCGAAGACCTCGTCCGCTGGGATTGCCTGGGTCTCGCCTCGTTTGAACGCGCGCCAACGCCGCTCGGCTTCCTCCGCCCAGGCCTTTTCGATCTCCGGATCGGGCTCGCGGTGGGTCAGGACCAGCAGCTCATCCATCAGGTCCGCCTGCTCCTCTGGCGTGAGCTTGCGGATCTCCTCGGTCAGACGTTTGACTCGCTCGTTCATATCCAAAGGATAGCACGACCGGCCACTCGGCGGCCAGATCAGCCGACCCGCTCGGCCTCGACGCGGCCGAGCGCGGCCGAGGTCGGGAACACCAGCGACTTGATGACGACCGGCACCGCGCCCGAAGCTTCGAGCAGCGCGCCGATGTCGATGAAGTCGAACTCCTTGAGCTGGATACCGTCGATCGAGACGATCGGGCAGTCGAGCTTCGCCTCCTCGTGCGCATGGATGCCGATCAGTCCGCCGACGTCGCCGTCACTCACCAGTACCAGCGGATGGCCTTGATCGAGGCAGGCGCTGAGGCCCCGGGTCACGCCCTTGCAGAAGTCGTCGAGGCGGCGGTAGGTCGCCGAGCCTTCCCAGTGGAAGCAGAGCGCAACCGGCTGCTCGCCGTCGGCCAAGTCGTTGCGGCGGAGCGCGCTCTCGACCGCGCGAGCGATATCGTCGGGGGCCAAGTCCTCCGGCTCGAGCGGCAGGTCGGGGACGATCACGGGCAGGTTGCGAAGGGGGAGCGTCTCGGGCGGCGTGACGTAGATGGTGCTGCCGCTCACCTGCACGGTGTACTGGGAAGCGCCGACGACGGTCGCGCGGATGCCCTGCTCCGGCGTCTCGATCGGCACACCCCAGGCCTCCATGCGCTGGCGGATCGCGGCAGCGAGCGGCTGGCCGAGGTCGCCGTAGACGCGCTTTTCGCGGCCGTAGACGTACTCGGAGACGCCGCCCGAGAAGGTGATGACCTCGGGCTTCTGACGGTTGCGCAGGGGTTCGACCCGGATCAGCGCAGCGGTCTCAGGTGAGAGCTCACGTGCGCTGACGGCCTCGAACAGGCGGTCGGCCATGCGCTCGGCGATGCGCTTCATGTCATTCGCCGAGAGCGGCGAGCCGATGTCGAGGTCGAGCCCGAACTCGGCCGCAAACCGCTTGCCGGCCTCCTCGATGCGGGTGACGCGGCCGTCCTCGCCGACGCAGATGACGCGCGCGCCGACATCGACCGCCGTCAGCTCGACGATGTCGCCCGCCTCGCAGACGGCGATCTTGGAGGTGCCGCCGCCGACGTCGATGTTCATGACGCGCACGCGGTCGCGGATCGAGCGGGCGACCGCGCCGGAGCCGTAGGCCGAAAGCGTGGTCTCGAGCCCGTCGCCGGCGGAGACCGCGACGAACTTGCCGATCTCGGCGGCGAACAGCTCGCCGATGGCGCGGGCGTTACGGCGGCGCACGGCGACACCGGTCAGGATCAGGGCGCCGGTGTCGACGGCGGAAGGATCGACGCCGGCAGCGCCGTACTCGCCCTCAAGGAAGGCGCCGAGGGTCAGTGCATCGATGGTCTGGTCGCCGGCATAGGGGGTGAGCAAGACGGCCGACTCGTGGAATACCTCGCGCTCGGTGACGATGTAGCGGTTGTCGAGCCGCTCGAGCAGGAGCCGCGAGAAGACGAGGTGCGAGGTCGACGAGCCGATGTCGACGCCGACGCTCGTCAGGCGGATCTCGTCCTCGCCCT
>JBIOVC010000312.1:0-5057 GCA_044867545.1 Hyphomicrobiaceae bacterium
CTGCGCTCGGCGCACGACGCGCTGCCATGGGAACGATGCCGCAGAATGGTCTCAGGCAACCGCCCAAAGCTCTCTCTCCCAAGGCTCGGAAAGGGCGAAAATCACCCACACGACTTCCAGAAGAGGCGTTGTTTTGTTCGTGTCGGTTTCCGCGCCGAAGCCGGCGCAGTTCCGTCACGTCACGCGTCTCGTCATGCGCAGCAACTCGGTTCTCCAATGCCGCGTGCTCCGACGCCGTGAAGCGCGAAGACATGACCGGCGAGCGGCTGGGCCCGTCGCGCCGCTTCGTCCAAGAAGCGATAAGCCGACGTGACGAAGAGAATATCCAGCTCAGGTCCACCGAACGTGCACATCGTCGGATCCGCGACCGGAAGTTCGATGCGGCGGACGAGCTTGCCGCTGGGATCGAATTGGGCGACGGCGCCGCCTTTGACCAGCGCCGCCCAGTAGCAGCCGTCCGCGTCGACCGTGGCACCGTCGACGAAGCCCGTGACGTCGACCGTGGAAATGAATTGGCGCCGATTGGCGAGCGTGCCGCTGGCGATGTCGAAGTCGTAGCGCCAGACGATCCTACTGAACGTATCGGCCAGATACATCGTCCGATCGTCAGGACTCCAGGCGATGCCGTTGCCGACCACCAGACCATCCTGCTTCAACGTCGGCGGACGGTCTGCCTCCAGACACCACAGCGCCCCGCTTGGCGTCCGATGGTCCGTGTTGAGCGACGCCGACCAGAACCGCCCGGCGCGATCGCACTTGCCGTCATTCAGTCGGTTCGTCGCCGGCCGACCCGTCTCCGCCTCGGCGATCAGCCGGGCAGTCCCCCGCTCGGTATCGAGGTGATAGAAGCCACCCTTCGCGCTGGCGACCAATCCGCCGGCCGCGTGCGGGCCGATGGCGCCGATCGGCCGGCCGCCGAGTGCGGGGCCGAAGTCAGTGGGCGCTGTTTCGCGCGACGTCGGGTCGAACGAATGAACGTGTCCACGCCATGCGTCGATCCACAACAGGCGCGCCGTGCGGCGATCCCACAACGGAGACTCGCCAAGTTCGCAGGCCGTAGAGGAGACGCGGTCGACGTCCATGCGCTTCCTCCAACGCCGCAAAGTAGTAGCGATCACTATCATAGGATTCCCCGACATCAAGCGTCAAGTTGAACTTCGCCGCCTGAATTGGTTCCCGTCCAAGCGAGGCCCGTGGGCTTGTCAGGGGTCGCGATCCTGATGAGCGCATCGCGTAACCGGAGGTGCGGGCATTCTCGCGCATCGCGTTGTCCCCGACTTGAGCGACGCGAAACCGCACGTTAGAATTTTACAATGCTCAAACCCACATCCGTTCCCGACTTGCTGAGCACGCGCTTGCTTCGGCTTTCGAACTCGCTCGGCCTCTATTCGAGCCGCCGCTACCGCCAGGAGTTCGGCGTATCGCTGCCGGAGTGGCGGGTCATGTCGATCGTCGCGTCGCATGATAGGACCACCGCCCGCGATGTCAGCCGCGCGCTGGCGACGGACAAGGCGTGGGTCGGCATGACTGTGAAAGCACTTGCGGAACAGGGCCATCTCACGCGCTCGAGCGACAAGGAAGATTCCCGTCGGGTGCTACTCAGCTTGACCAAGCAGGGCCGCGAGTTGCACGACGCGATATTGACCATGGCGCGCCAACGCCAGAAGCGGTTGCTCGCAACGTTGCCGCGGGACGGGATCAAGCTCTTCAGCGCGTGCCTCGATCTCCTTCAGGCCGAGGCAGATGCCATGCTGGCGGAACTCGGCGAACAAGACGACGATGCGTCCTGACTGCGAGTGCATGCTTGAACAACGGGGCGTGTTCATGACCAATCGATCTGCGAGAACCGCAATGATGGGCAGACCCGAGTCCGTGCGATCAAAGCAACGAGTGGCGCCAAACTAGTTGCAGTGCAGCAAATGTCAGCCTCCGGCGCCATTTTCGGCGCATGCGAAAGCACACGCAGTCTGATCGTCCGTGTCTCGGGACGGCCGCACTTGGCACTTCCTTGCCGGTCCGGCTAACAGCTTGATCCGTCAGAGAACAGTGTCACAATCGCCGTCAGGCACTTGAGGTAGGACCCAAGCGCCCGAATCGGGCCCGCTCGAATCTGTACGGGGGGCGGCCGGCAACGGCAGTCCCTACCGCGAAACCTGCGCCAGCGTTAGTCGAGGGCGAGGTAGCGGTAGCCCGTCTCGCGCATCCAGCGGGCTCGCTTCAAGTGGCTCCTAGCAGCTCGCTCCGCTCGTGTCGGTTCCTTGAGCGGATCGATGCCGAAGATCTCGCGTGCGATCTCCTCCTCCGACGCTCCGTCGGCGTAGGCATCAAGAAGCTGCAGGTAGAGAACCAGATGGGCCATGTCGTAGCTTGTGAGGCAGCTCGACCAGGGGGCTTCATCGGCGACCTCGGTGAGGCCTGTCGACGGCACGCTCATCTCCTCCGTCTCGCTAACCCAAAGCATATGCGCGGTTTGCAGCACACTCTGCGGGCTCGGTCACTAGATATCATGGGATTATAGTCCGTGGTTTGATAAGCAGCAACATGATCGCTTGCGGGCATGCATGCCCGCGCGCTCGTCGCCCGAAACCTTCGTCGCCTGAGGGTTGCGCGCGGCATCTCGCAAGAAGCCCTCGCCGTTGACGCCGGGATTGATCGCACGTACGTCAGCCGCTTGGAACGCGGGCTCGAAAATCCTACCGTTGGCATACTAGAGCGCATCGCTGAGGCACTTGGCGTCCAGATCATCGAATTCTTTGCCGTACCGGAACCTGGACAGAAGCCGCCGCGTACCCTACGGCCAGGACGAAAAACCGTGCGCGCGAGAGCCAGACGCGCCAATTGAGTCGAGTGCCAGCCAAGAGCCGCCGTTGACACGTGTGGCGATGGCGTCTTCTCTACCGCATTGCACGTCGTCTTCGCCCATCAGCTCCATCCCTACGGCGATTCCGCGTCGCAGAAATTTAGCCGCTCCCAATCACGTTCGGAATGACGGATTCGGAATGGCAGATCCTGCAAGGGTGAATGTTGAGGAGCGCGACATGCTTCAGCTGTGCGAATCCCCCTTTCTTACCACTGAGGAGGCCGCCAAGCTTCTCCGGATCGGTCGACGCACTCTCGCCAACATGCGATGGGACAAGATCGGTCCTCCATATCGTCGGCATGGCGGGCGCATTCTTTACGATCGTGAGGAGCTTCTGGAGTGGTCGCGCCGACACCGCCGCGACCCGCCGCCAAAGAAGAAATGAGGGCTCCCGTCCTCGTTGCTGGGGCTCTGGCGATAGGAGCTTTGGCCCTGCCATCCCCCGACCGCAGGTCGATCCGGCTGCTATGGAACACCAGCCCCAGCGTCCCGGTCGGCCTTTACCTGGCCGCGCCGCGATACCCCTCATGCGGCACCTTGGCGGTGATCCGTCTCCCCCATCGCATACGCGCCTTCGCCGCAGCGCGAGGATACCTGGCGATGTCCAGCCTCTTGATCAAACCCGTTGTGGCATGCAGCGGCAGCACAGTTTGCCGCTACGGCCTCAGCGTCACCATCGATGGGCGCATCGCTGCCTACGCCAAGCATAGCGACGCCGCAGGCAGGCCGTTGCCTCGCTGGCAGGGATGCTACCGTCTCGACGTGGCAAAGATCTTCCTGTTGTCGCCGCTGCCAGACAGTTTCGACAGCCGCTATTTCGGTCCCATCGACCACCGCCACGTTCTTGGCAGTGCATTCCCCGTATCGCTCGTGACCACGTTCCTTGCGCCTACACAGCATTAGACCGCGCCCTGCGCGCTCGGCAGACGGAGTCATGATCCTGGTCTGCCGCCCGGCGAGAAGGCTGAGTACGATTGGCCGGTCAGCATGATCCGCTCGATAGCGATTGTGCCGTAACCTTCGATGCCGTCCATAGCGGCGCTGTTTGGCAACACCGAACATGGGAGGTCGTCGGCGCCATCTGTGCAAGCAGAGAGACAATCATTGCCTCTGGCCCCGTCAAGGCAAAGGCTCGGCGTGCCAACCACAAATGTGGCGAGACACTTGTTCTGCAAGATAAACCCCTGCGGCGTGTTCCGAACACCCTCGCAGCACGCGTCATTGTTTGCTCGATACTTCGCCGACGGAGTCGAGGATCGAAGGGAGGATGGGCGTGCCCCGACCTTCGGTCGGGTCGCGTGCTATCGCGCGGCAGAAATGCCGCGCGACCGAGCCGCCTTCGGCGTCTCGGCCCATTCGGGTCACGCCCGCTCACGCGGAGCAAGCGGCGAGGGCGGCAGCTCGTGTCCGGCCATCGAGCGCGCTGCGAGCACGTCGGTGGAGCCCTGAACGAGCCCCCGTGGCCTCAACCTGCCGGGTGGTCCGACGGCGGCACCGCCACGTCCTCGCGCCCCGTCGCAATGCGGAGGCCCATTCCCCCGCCTATTGATGCGCCAAGGGTGCGGCAGCCGTCCGCCCGAGGCAACCCGCCTGCGGCGGGTCCTCCACTGCGTTCCGGCCCAAGCGAGCAAGCTCGCTTGGGTGCCACGGGCGAACGGCTGCCGCGATGGGGCGCATGACGGCGGGGGAATGGACCTCCGCCGGATAGCGAAGGAGTGAGCACATGGCTACCATCGGAACCGTGACCAAGCACGACGACGGCCACTACGAGGGCGAGCTCAGGACCCTGTCCATCCGGGCCGACATCACCATCATGCCGGTCTCCGACAAGGTGTCCCACACCCAACCCGACTTCCGCGTCCTCTCCAAGGGCGTGGAGATCGGTGCAGGCTGGCTGCGCATTGGCCAGATGTCCGGGAAGGAGTACGTGTCGCTGTCGATCTCCGCTCCCGAGCTCGGCTCGAAGACGCTCTACGCGAACCTCGGCCGCGCTGCGGGCGAGACCGATCCGAACGTCTACGCCCTGATCTGGAACCCGCGCGAGTGAGCATTGCTCGTATCCGCCTCTGCGCCGGCAACGGCGCGGAGGCTCTCGCGGCGTTCCGCCGCCATCCCCCGCCCGCCCACCCCCCAGGCTTCGCGCTGCGCGCTCGCCGGCCGGCACTCGCGGCGAGGACGGCGCCAGAGCTCGTTGGGT
>JBIOVC010000313.1:0-11477 GCA_044867545.1 Hyphomicrobiaceae bacterium
GCCGCCGAACGCGCCGCTCTTCTCGACGAGCTCTACGCCTATCTCGCCACTGCCGGCAGCGAGGAGACGGCGCAGCTCACCAGCCAGGCCATCGAGCACATCTGGCTCAAGTCGGGCAGCGACACCATCAATCTGCTGATGGAGCGCGCGCTCAAGGCGGTCAACGAGAAGAAGCTCGACCTGGCACTGAAACTGCTCGACGGCGTGGTCGAGCTTGCGCCTGACTATGCCGAGGGCTGGAACCGCCGCGCCTATGTCCTCTACACGAGGAACGAGTTCAACCGCTCCCTCGGCGACCTCCGCCGGGTTCTGGCGCTCGACCCCAACCACTTCAAGGCGCTCGACGGGCTCGGCCAGGTCCTGCGCGAGCTCGAGCAGAAGAAGGCTGCCCTTCAGGTCTATCGCCGGCTGCTCGAGGTGCACCCATACATGAGCGGTGCGAAGTCCGCCGTCGACGAGCTCGAGCGCGAGGTCGAAGGCCAGGGCATCTGATCCGCGCCGGAGCGGACCTACGTGCCCTCCGCGACCGGCGATCCTTTCTCGTCGAGAAAGGCGATGCGCACCATGTTCGTCGTGCCTGGCGATCCGAGCGGCACGCCGGCGATGATCGCCACGCCTTCCCGAGGCCTGACGAACTGCTCCTCGAACGCGATACGGCAGGCTTTCACCACCATATCCGCTTGGTTCTCGGGATCACTCGTCAGCACGGAGTGAATGCCCCACACGATCGCGAGCTTCCGCCCGGTGGCGAGCACCGGCGTCAGGCCGATCACCGGCAGCCCGGGCCTCTCCCGCGCCACCCGAAGCGCGGTCGAGCCGGTCGCCGTGTAGCAGATCATTGCTGCAAGCTTCACCGTATCGGCGACTGCGTGTGCGGCGGCAGCAATTGCATCGGCGGCTGTCGCTTGAGGCAAGGTGCGGGTCGCATGCACCAGCGCGTCATAGCTCGGATCGTTCTCGGCCTCGATCGCAATCCTGTTCATCATCTCGACCGCCTCGACCGGGAACTGCCCGACCGCGCTCTCCGCCGACAGCATGATCGCATCGGCGCCATCGAATACTGCGGTCGCTACGTCTGAGACCTCCGCTCGCGTCGGTATCGGCGCCGAGATCATGCTCTCCAGCATCTGCGTCGCGACCACGACCGGCTTGCCCGCCGCGCGCGCCATGCGCGTGATCCGCTTCTGCAGCCCAGGCACGCGCTCCACCGGCATCTCGACGCCGAGGTCGCCCCGCGCCACCATCAAGCCATCGACGGCCGCAACAATGCTGTCGAGGTTGTTGATCGCCGACGGCTTCTCGATCTTGGCCATGATCGCGGCGCCCTGCCCGATCAGCCGCCGCGCGAGCGTGATGTCCTCTCCGCGTTGCACAAACGAGAGCGCGATCCAGTCGACACCGAGCCGCAGCATGAAGTCGAGATCGGCCTTGTCCTTGTCGCTGAGCGGATTGATGGGCAGGACCGAGTCCGGCATGGCGATCCCCTTGCGGCTCGCCAGCGCGCCACCCACAACGACCTCGGCGGCAATCCTCGACTCGGTTGCCTCGATCACCCGCATACGGACTTTGCCGTCATCGAGCAGCAGGACGTGTCCGGGCTCCAGCGCCTCGAAAATTTGCGGATGCGGCAGGAACACCCGCTCGCTCGACCCCGGCGACTCGGTGCGATCGAGCTTGAATACGTCACCTTCCTTGACGAACACGCGTCCGCCCGTGAAGTCGCCGAGGCGAAACTTCGGCCCCTGCAGGTCGGCCAGGATGCCGATCGGACGGCGGAATGCGACCTCGGCCCCCCGCACCGCTCCGTGCAGCTTCTTCGCCACCTCGTGCGAGGAATGGCTCATGTTGATGCGGAAGACGTCGACGCCGGCCTCGAACAGCCGCTCGAGCATCTTCGGCTCGGCCGACGCCGGCCCGAGTGTAGCGACGATCTTGACCCGCCGGTTGCGCTTCATCGCCTGGCCCCGCCATCCTCGGCATCCGAGAGCTGGATCGTCCAGTCCGGCTCTGCCTTGGTATCGACCTCGTAGAAACCCGTCCGTTTGTAACCGCGTCGCTGGCAATCTGTCACATCGCGGATCCAGAACGACTTGTCGGCAGTACACATGTAGGTCTTGCCAGACCACTCGCCACCGCGATCCGCATCGATCGCGTGAACATAGACGAAGCGGCTCGGCACGGCACCCTTGAGCAGCACGGGGCAGCTCCGCGGGGCGATCCGAAACCAGCCCTCACTCGCCCAGCCTTTCTCGTCCCGGTAGCCGATCGCAACCTCGACCGTGCTCGATGTCTGATTGCAGAGCTTGAGGTCGGCCGCCGCGCCGCCGGCCAGAGCCATCAGTGCCAACGCCAGCGCACCGGCCACGGCGATCTGAGCCGTAGGAGCGTGCCGGACCGCAGGCGCATATCCGAACTGGTCTCGACAGCACAGCAGCATCATTCTCGACTCAAGCCTTTGTCTTCCGGCAGGGCCGGATCGACCAGCACCGCGCGGAAATCGTTGACGTTCGTGTGGGTGGGCCCGGTTTCGACGAGATCGCCGAGGGCGCGGAAGAATGCAGTCGAGTCGTTGTTTTCCAGGAAGGTGGCGGCATTGAGATCGAGGTCTATCGCACGCGCCAGCGAAGTCGATGTGACGATCGCGCCCGCAGGGTCGCGAAAATCGCCGCCGCCGCCGTCCGTGCCGTCGGTGTCGGCCGCAATCGCTGCGATCCCTGGCTCCTCGCCGAGAGCAAGCATGAGTCCAAGCGCATACTCCTGATTTGGGCCGCCCGCGCCCGCGCCCTTCACCGTCACGGTAAGCTCTCCCCCGGAGAGGATCGCCAGACGCTCGCCGCGCTGCCTCGCCTCGAGCGCAAGCCGTGCGTGCTGGGCGGCAACCAGCCGTGCCTCGCCTTCGAGCGCATCTCCGAGGATCTCTGCGCGGTAGCCTGCACCTTCTGCAATTGCGGCCGCCGCCTCGAGCGCCGCGCTGGGCGTCGCGACCAGCACGTACCGGGAGGACCGCAGCTCCGGCGTGCCGGGTTTCAACGTTTCGTTCTCTGGCTTCCCGAAGGCGGCTGCGATCCCCTCGGCGGGCTCGATCCCATAGCGGGTGAGCACCGCGCGCGCATCCTCGAGCGTTGTCGGATCGCCGACCGTGGGACCCGAGCCGATCGTCGCCGGGTCGTCACCCGGAACGTCCGAGATCGCCAGCGTCAGCACTGGTGCAGGATAGGCCGCCGCTGCAAGCCGTCCACCCTTGATCCGCGACAGGTGCTTGCGTACCGAGTTGATCTCGGAGATACGCGCCCCCGCACGCAGCAGCGCCTTCGTCAAGCCCTGCTTGGCAGCGAGCGTGACACCGGCAACCGGCGCGGTCCACAGCGCCGACGCTCCGCCCGACAGCAGACACAGCACGAGATCGTCGGCCTGCGCTCCACGCGCAAGTTCGAGCGCTCGCTCCGCCGCCGCCACGCTGTTGGCATCCGGCACAGGATGCCCGGCTTCGACGATACCGAGGCCCGCCGCGTCCAGCCCCCAGCCGTGCCGGGTGGTGACGAACCCCGATACGCGATCGCTAAGCCCCGATGCCGCATAGAACCGCGCTGTCGCCGCCGCCATCGCTGCCGCGGCCTTGCCGGCGCCGGTGACGAGCAGGCGACCTCGCTTCGGAACCTCGGGCAGATGCTGAGGGAGGCAGCGGTCGGGATGCGCGGCAGCAACCGCCGCAAGGAACATCTTGCCGAGCAGCTCGCGCGGTCCGTCACTTTTCCGCCCGGGCATTCTCGTTCGACGCTCCTGCCGGTTCCACCGAGCATGTCTCCCGTCCCGACCGACCGTCAAGCCGGTATTCGGCAGGCATTTCAGCTCGGCCGCTCCGGGGTTCGTGGATCAAAAGCGCGCAGCGGGCTTCGCGAGCTGCTTTTTTTCGGAAACGCCGTCATGGTGCCATAAACTCGGGCACGTTGTGCTGAACCGCACGTCTGACGGGAACGGAGCGGCCAAGCCTGGGTTGCGCAAGGACTTCAGTCGATTTATCACGGGTGTCGGGGACCGGACCTCGCGACGCCAGCCGCTCCATAACAGCGGACATCGAGCGGTTGTTGCGGACCTTTGTAGTGCGGCTCGGGCAGCAGGATTAGGCCGGCGACGGCGCCGGCGAAGTCATGTCGTCGAGCCAACGTCATGAGGCTGAGCGAGCACCATGGGAAACGAGCCTGACGCCGCCGGCACCAGAGACAATCTCGAAGTGATCCGGGAGCTGTTGCGGCGCCTTGAGGAAGCAGCACAAAGCCGAACTCTGGCGAGCCCGGAGTCTCCGTCTCAGAACACAAACCGCGAGCTTGCCTCGCTTCGCCAGCGAACGCCCCCGTCCAGGCTCACGCCCTCGTCTCCGCCGGGCACCCGCGAGTTCTTTTCGTCGCTCGAGGCTTTCCCTGTCGATGCCGTGACACGCTGGCGTTTGCCGATCACAGCCATCGCCGGCTACGCGCTGGGCGTTGTCACGACACTCGCCGCGGTCACCTACTACGGTCAGGTTGCCCGGTTCGCCGGCAGCCTGTTCTCACCCGGACAACCCCAAGCCGCCAAGCCCGTCCACGTTCCCTCCTCCGGCCAGCTGCGCACGGAGCTGGCTTCGGCGAAGGAGGCGCCGCCTCGGACGATCACCGCGCCAGAGCCGCCCGCTGCGCCCACGGCGAGCGTACGGCCCGTTGCCCCCGCCAACCCCCCAGCCGCAACGCCGGCCTCCCCGTCCGCCAAGGCACAGGCTCCCGCCGCGCCGGCACCCACGCCGCCGACCGTCGTGCAGCCAGCGGCGACTGCAAAGCCGACACAACCTGCAGCGCAGGAGAAGACGGCAGCAGCAACAGTCCAGCGCCCGGATCAGGCGCCCGTCGCCCACTCGACCGGCGGCCCACAGGCTGTCTCGCTCAAGCTTGCCCCGCGGATCGATGTTCACGGCGGCGCACGAGCGCGTTTCCCGGTGACGCTCGATCCGTTGCCGGGCGACGCTGACGCCCTGCTGCTCGTGGTGCGCGGTGTACCCGAGGAGATCGCGTTGTCCCAAGGCAGCGCGATCGGCAACGAGATCTGGCTGATCCCCGCGCATTTGTCGGGCAACGTGGAGTTCACCGTCGCCAATGCGGTCACCGGCACGTTCGATGTGTCGACCGAGCTTGTCACCATCGAGGGGCGCATGCTCGCTCAGGCCCGAACGCGGATTGTTTCCACGCCGACCGCGCTCGCAACGGCTCCGCCTGCAGAACCGGCAACGAGCGAGAAGATCGATGCGGACACCGTACGGCGGCTGACCGCGCGTGGTGAGCTGCTGCTCGACACCGGCGATATCGGCGCAGCACGCGTCGTGCTTGAGCGCGCAGCCGCAGCCGGCAGCGCAATCGCAGCGCTGAGACTGGGCGAAACGTATGATCCTGTCTTCCTGCGTCGCTCGGGCACACAGGCAAATGCAGGTGACGAGGCGCAGGCCCAACGGTGGTACGAGCAGGCCGAGCGTCTTGGCAGCCCGCGGGCCGCTGAACGGCTTGGCGAGCTCCGCAAAAGGTAAGCTCTCATGTGCGGGCCGGGGGGCTCCATATCGGCGCGTATTTGCCTTGTGCTTCGCGCATGCCTAATGCCGCTGGTTGTCGCCGGGCTCTGCCTGCTGGCACCCTCGTTTGCCGTTGCCGAGGACCAGCCGGACGCGCTGAAGCCCGTGAGCATTGGTTTCCTGCGCCACGCCTACGGCACTTGGACGAGCAAGATTGCCGACGGCAGCTATGAGCGCGCAGCCGGCAAGACCATTCGCTGGATCCCGTTCGACACGGATTCGGCAGTCGCCGCCGCGATCGCGACCGGCAAGATCGACATCGGCATGATGGGCGTCAGCGTTGCCGCCGCGGCGGTGACGCGCGGCCTCGACCTCGACGTTTTCTATGTGATGGGCGCGTCTCGGGACACCGAGGCGCTGGTTGCCTCCAGTGCTTTGAAGTTCAACGCCGGCGAACCGAAAGGGCTGATCAACAAGGTCGTGGCCGTGCCGTTCGGCTCGACGGCCCACTTCCGGCTGCTCCAAAGCCTCAAGCGCTGGGGCATCGCGCCATCCGACGTGCGGCTGGTGAACCTGCAGCCCCAGCAGATTGCCGAGGCATGGACGCGTGCCGAGCTGGACGCAGCAGTCGTTTCGGAGCCGACGTTGAGCGACCTCAAGGCCGGGAGCCGCTCGGTCCCGCTCCCGCCCGCCAACGGCAACGAGGGCCTGCTCGTGTTCGCGACGGGCTCGGAATTTCTGCAGCGGAACACTGCGATGTTGGCTCGCTTCGTCGACGTCACCGCACGCGCCGACACGGAGTTCAGCGAGGCGGAGGGACCAGTGACCGCCGACCGGTCGGAGATCAGGTCCATCGCGTTCCTGACCGGCCTGCCGGCGGATGACGTCCTTGAATCGATCGCCCGCTACAGGCCGCCGCCAATCCAGGAGCAGGCAACCGATCGTTGGCTCGGAGGTGGCGCTGCATCAGGCTTGGCGGTCGAGCTCAAGTCCAGCGCAGAGCTGTGGAAGTGGGGAGGGCGGCTTGACAAGGTCAATTCGGACTACGCGAAAGCAGTCGCTCCCGGACCTGTCGATCAGGCGCTCTCGGTTCCGCGATGATTCCGCCTGGTCTCAGGCGGCAAGCGCCGTCTGCTGACCGAGATCGAAACGTTTCGCCGCACGGGTGAGGGCCCGCTCCGCCGCATCGACCCGGCGCGCAAGCTGCGCTGCGACTGCAGCAAGCGCCTGCGCCTCGAGCTCCGCGCCGCCGCTCCGCTGCCAGACCTCCGCACCCGCCGGATCCTGCACGTTTCTGAGCGCCTGCTCCGCCTCGGCCGCGGCCACCATGACCTGCGAGTGGAAATAGGGGCGCGCCTCGGCTGCAAGCCTCGCCTCCAGCCTCTCGCGGTCGCGTCCGACCCGGATCGCATCCTTGTGCGTCACCGCGAGGATGCCGCTGGCCTGCAGCCGCTGCGGCAGCGACCGCCAGATGTTCCTTTCGGTCGCCTTCCAGGCTTGCGTCGACATCGTGCACCAGATGGCGACATGCGAGCGCCTGCACGCCTCGAGACTGAGCTCGTCGAGGTGTCGCTGTCCGCTCGCGAGCCCCGGCGTATCGATCAGCTCGAACTTCTTCAGCCGCTCCACGGGAAGCCCGACACGCAGAAGCCGCGCCTCGCCCCGCTGCATCGCACCCACCTCAGCGAGCGACATCGGATGGCGGGAGCGGTCGGCAAGCTCGACCTGGAGGCTCACCGCGTCCGAATAGTGCAGCAGCAGCGGCACGCGGGTGTTGGCGTGAATGCTGGTGGGCAGAACACCCGAGCCCATCAGTACATTGGCGAGCGTCGACTTGCCGGCGTTGAACTCCCCGAGGAGCGCGATCCGGGGTGGCCGGGCGAGCCGCGTCCCGATTCGTCCCACCAAACGCGCGACCCTGGCGACCGGTCCGTCGCATGCCCCCTGCTCGAGCCTCCTGCACATGGCGAGCAACTCGTCCGAAATCTCGGTCGGCGTGACGGCGTTCATGCGTTTCGGCCCTCCGGCGTCAATACAGACTGACAAAAACTCAAGAGCTTGGCGAGCTCGTCGGCGAGCGTCGCGGCCGCTGCCTGCCGCGCTGCGCACCGATCGACGTTCTGCTGCTGATTCCTTTCGAACTCTTCCTGATCCTGGGTGTGATCGAGCTTGCTGTAGGCTTCGTGCTCGGCCAACACCTGCGCCTTGCGCCGCTGGAAGGTCGAAAGCATGCCGGTGCTCACCGCGTGCGCCTGCTGCAGCATCCGCGTGATGCGCGCTGCGAACTGCGCCTGGGCCTCGCGCACCATCTCGTCGACGACCGGCAGGAAGTCCGTGCGAATGAGCCGCTTGAGATCTGCAGCGCGCTCGCGCGGCTCGGGCCGTGCCGCGAACCAGAGCTTCCACCAGGGCACGTCGAGATCGAGAACGACGGTATCCGTCAGCGGCGTGACCGACGGGTAGGGATTGGGGTGAGCCGAGTAGTCGTCGCTGACCTCGACCTCGTATCCGGGCAAAATCGCCTCGATGATCGTGCGCAGCTGCGGATAGAGCACGCGCTCGATCTCGATGATCTGGCTCTCCGTGTAGCGGAAGGAGTCGACGTAGTGCAGCTCCATGCCCTCGCGCAGCGGGGTCAGATCGCAGCGCCAGTGACCGTCGTGGTCGCGATTGCGCATGGAGCTGAGCATCGCCTGGCACTCCGCGTCGGCGAACCCCTCCACCGCGCTGATAAGATCGGTCTTCAGACGCTCGGTATCGTTCCGGACGATTTCCGAAAGCTGCCGCTCGATCAGTCCGAACGAATGCTGGATCTTCTGGATCGGCTCATCGATCGTCGAGAGCGACTCCCGTTCCTGCCGCAGCCGCTCGCCGAGCGCGCGGGACTCGGCTCGCCGCGATTCACGCAGTCCCATCAGCGATTGCAGCTCGAGCTTCGCCGACACCTCGGTCGACCTTGCGAGCTCGAGGAAGCAGGCGGTGAGCTGCCGCAGCAGCACGGCACTCGTCCCCCCGGAGAGCAGCTCGGTGATACTGGCGGCGACCGCGGGAATCCCCGAGCTCGCATAGAGCGCTGCCGCGAGCCGCGAGCGCTGCTCGACGCTGAGCGAGTGCGTCGGCCCGACCTCGATCGAGGCAGGAAGCCCATACTCGCGCAGATAGGCAACAGAGCTCGCCGGCAGCACACGCGGAACATCGCGGTTCTCCGATACGAGGCTCAGGCCGCCCCACCACGCACTACCGACGACGACGGGAATGTCGAGGGCAGGAAACTCGCGCTCCAGCCGGCTCTTGACGTTGGCGCGTACCGCCTTCGCCTCGGCGAGCGGATTGGGGAGCTGATCGACGCGGTTCACGAACACGACGATCCGGTCCTTGTGCAGGCCGTTCAGGATGCGAAGCAGCGAGACGTCGGACGCGGCGAGCGGCTGCAGCGCCGAGATCACGAACACATAGATGTCGGACTTCTCGAGGCTGCGGCGGGTAATCTCGTCGCGAACGAGGAACGGGTCATTGGTGCCCGGCGTGTCGATCACGGTGACCGGATAGGCGAACGGCCCGCCGCTGAAATGGAGCTCTGCCGTGCGCGTGATATCCGAGTACAGCAGGCGCCCCGGAGCCGGCCCGTTCTCGAGGTAGGTCCCTGCACTCACATAGTCGTCGAGCAGCTCCGGCGTGATCTTCTTGTAGCGGTGGGTCTGCCCGAGCAGCTCCTGAAGCTGCGGCCCGATGCGCCGCTCCGCCCGCTGGCGCATCACCTCGAGCTGGGCCCTGAGCAGCTCGGGCTCGAAGCCCGGCACGAGCCTTTCGGTCAGCTCCCTGAGGCGTCCCCCGCCCTCCGCCAGACGCTGCCACTCGTCTCGTGAGAAGAGCTGGAACACGGCAGCGTGCTCCGGCGGAGGCCGGTCATTGCGGAACTGGAGGATGGTGACGACCGACGTCCAGGGATTGATGTCGGTCGGCAGCAGCTCCGGGCGATGGGTGAATGCGTTGACGAACGAGCTCTTGCCGGCCTTGATCTGGCCGATCACCGCGATCCGGCAGGCCTGCTCCTGCAATACGCGGCGGGACTCTGCCACCAGCGGTTGAGCATGCTCGTCGAGTTGCGGCTCGAGCCGCGCGGCGATCGCGAGCAAGCGACTGCGGACTTCCTCGAGCGGGGAACCGACCCGCGTACCCCACTTGCCGCCATCACTGACCGTGCCTTGGTTCGACACGTTCACCGAGGGCGATCGCTCGACAAGACTCATATAGTGGTCCTCGAAACGCAGACCTCGAGTGGACTACGCCCCCCGCGAGAACTCGAAACCGTCGATTGCCCGCACTCGACAGAGTTGCATGCGGAACAGACTGGCCCCCGTGAGAGACCGTGACGCCCGCTGCCAAGCACCTTTCCCATCGGCCGGCTGATCACCGTCCCGACCGCGGGCCGCGCTGCGCTCTGAAGACCTGTCCCACAACTTGCGGCGCAATCCGGTCGACCGGACTCGAACGACGCCGTACACCCGGCGAGCCAACACGCTCACGTTCCACCCCCTTCAACTTCCCCAACCCGTGACCGCTGTTGCGGCCTGATGCCGATGACGCTCGTTCGTTCGTCTTTCGGCACCCGCGATGCAGCAAACCTAGAGCAACAAAGTTGGCGACAATGTGGATGACGCCTCCAATTTCCTTGACAGTGCTTGATTTGCCCACGCTTCGCAAGTGATTCGCCTTGAGACTTCTGCCGGGGCCTCAGTGCATTGACGCAGTTGCTGATCAGCGCATGCCGGTCAACATGCAGAGCGCCATCGCGATCCCTCCTGAGACGATTGGCAGCGTGAGCGAGGAGACGAGGCGGATGGTGGCGAAGCGGTAGCCCATCATCGCCACCTCGTAGATCAGCACCCGATGTAGAGCGAACACCGACCAGGCAGCCAGGAAGGCAGCAACCTGCGGTACCCCCGCGCCCGAGATGCGCAGCACGACAACGAGCGGGAACGCGATCATCGGCCCCGACGGCATGATGCCGCCGAACACGCTAGCGATCAGAATGCCGCTGATCCCGCTGTCGAACCCGATCATATGACCGATCGTCTCCGCCGGCACCATCTTGCCGATGAAGCCGGCCGTCAGCAGCGCCAGAGACATCCTGGGGATGATGACGATGAGCTGCACCGCGGCGGCTTTGAGTGCAGCGCGGAAGGCGGCATAGCCGAGGCGCCGCCAGACGGCGATCCCAAGCCCCAGCGCCGCGAGCCAAAGGATGAGGGAGCTGTCAACCATCCCGGCCGCCCCTCTCGTCCGCACTGGGAGGCCAGAAGCGGGCAAAGAAGCCGGCGATGAACGGCAGCGGCAGCGAAGCAACGAACCGCAGCAGCGCAAAATCGGCGCCGAGCAGCGGCACTTCCCAATTCAGGGTGCGCTGGAAGCCCATGGTCGACCAGGACGTGACGTATGCGATGAGCGGCGAACGCCCGGTCCCGGCCTCCTTGAGCGCACGCACGATCGGAAACGACGTCATCGGGCCGCCCGGCGTCATCATCCCGACCACTGTGGCGATGCTGATTGCCCGCGCCCCGGCCTCTTCGCTGACGTACTTCGCGATTTTGTCTCGTGGCAGTAGCGCCTGGACGAAGGCGGCGATCAGCATCGCCGCGCTGAATCTCGGCAGCAAGAACAAAAACAGGTCGAGGTCGGACTCGAGGCTGGAAAGAAACTGCTCCCCCCCGAGAGTGAAGTAGCAGGCGAGCCCGGCCGCCGCGGCGAGCAGGCCGAAGGCAATGAACGAGCCACCGAAGACTTGGCGGAATGTAAGGCTCCGCTCCGCGCCCTGTTTGCCCTCTCCCTGCTGCTCCGCCACTATCCCCTCGCTCCATTGCAGATGCCCGACATCTCATCGATGTACGCTTGGCGGTTGGCAATGGGCAACATCGTGGCGAACGGCCGCATCCGAGGGATGCGGCCG